>JAASTL010000065.1 GCA_021767305.1 Piscirickettsiaceae bacterium
CCGCATCCATTGTGAAATAGACCTCAACTCCTTGCTCCCTTAATTGCCAAATCTTATGCATGGCGGCAACCGATTCTGCCTGCCAATATAGAATAGGCGGCCAAGTGGCAATCATGGTTGCATGCATACTCAGTGCATTGTGCTCGGCAGTCTGTCCGAGAGTAGTAAAGTCTTTATTCAGCACGGCTTGATGAATGATTTCTACATCACGATTGGCCTGTTTAGGCCAAGCTTCATAGAGTGCGCAGGTGTTCACGGTATTTTGCATACCTGCAGTGGAGCTTACAGGCTTTTCTTTAACATCAATTTCCAATAAGCCAATACAGAACTCCGGCCATATGGTGCTGATAGGCTCTGCGTAGCTATCCATTCCATCGTCTGCTTTGCCCTGGTGCCACATGGCAAAACCAGAAAACAGGGAACGACTCGCGCTGCCACTGCCCATACGAGCTAATAGTGAGAGCATTTCTAAAGAGAGTTGCCAATCAAACAGGTCATTCAGGGCTAACATGAGCGCTGCATAACCTGATGCAGATGAGGCCAAGCCAGCCGCCGTTGGAACAGTGTTGATGGTCTCGACTTTAAAATAGACACTCGGCGAACGGAAGTGGTTTAAAAACTCACTTAAACGTTTGGCAAAAGTGACCTCATTGGAAAGCTGTTCGCCATTTAGATAAATTGCGTCTTGTTGATGTTCTGCTGCTAGCAAGCTTATCTGTGTTTCGGTACCTAAATCAGGCAAGCTAATGGAAAGGCTACTATTGGTTGGTAAATTTAATACTGGTTCGCGTTTACCCCAATATTTACTCAGCGCAATATTCACTGGCGCTTTGCCAACCCCGAGTGATTTTTTGGCCAGCAACGGTTTTTGATTGGCAGAGTGGTTAAGTACTTGAGTTACAAACTCTTGTTGGCGGGCAAAGTTTGCTTCCTGAGAGAGTTTATCTGCGGGCTTAGCTGAAATTGTCATAGGTTAAACCTTTTGTGTATGGGCGCCCTGTATGGCAATCGTAATGTCGATTCTTGGGTAGATTTGTAATAGGGTGTCTATAGATTCAGAGCATTGTTCCGGGTGTCCAAAAGTAATGACACAGTCACCTAAACCAGAACCGGATATTTTGGCTGCCATCACGGTTTTACATGTTTTAACGGCGTTGATGATTTTGTCTAAGGTGTTATCGCTTACGCCTAATTGCACCATTAAATCTTGGAAGCGTAGGCAGGCTTGGTAAAAGCTCGATAAATCCTTTTGCTGCAAGGCTAAATATGCTTTTTTAGTGATTTGTGCCATAGCGCGATAGAGCATTTCCAATTCATTAGGTTTGTGCTGCCACTGCTCTGCAACCATTGCTAATACCTCTGCAGTGGGCGTTTTATAGCCAGAATAGAGCAGCGTTAATGGAAGCTCAATAGGCACTTTTTCAATGGTTGGCGTAGCGTTATTTTGGTTTTGAGGTTGATAGTAGATAACACCGCCATATAAGCTTGCTGCTAAATCGGTACCTGAGCCACGGCCTTGAATATCTAAAATGATTTTATGCCCCATTTTAAATAGAGATAGTGCATCATGCTCTGTTTGGGTAATGTTATTTAAGCCGCTTAACATAGCAGCCAAAACGGCAGCAGAACTCCCCAAACCAATGGTTGATGAGAATTCACTCTCTATTTTGATATCCAGTCCTCTACCCATTGCGGTGAGGGGTGTTTGAAAGGCTTGTAATGCCGCAATGACAAAACTGAGTTTAGGGTGCAAAGTGATTTGATCAATTTGAGTGTGATGCGAACCTAAGACCGAATCAATATTTATTGCCCTGTCTGAACGTTGCTGCCAATGGATTCGCACCCATTGGTTCACCGCACAAGCCAACGCTGGATGACCATAGACCACGCTGTGCTCACCAATCAACATGGTATTGGCTGGCGCTTGGCTCAACCACTGTTGTCGCGTTTTTGCATCTTTAATGTGTGAGTTCTGCACACTCTCTGAGACAGAATTATTGGTGATCACGGCATCTCACTCCTAAGGTTTCAATGCTGATAGCTTGGTAACTATAACCATATTCCTCACATAGGGATTTTGGTTCTGAGTCACTCAGGTATAACACCACCCCGGCAGCATTACCTTTAACAGCACCAGAGCCACAGACCTTGGCAACGCCACTAAATTTTTGCGTAAGTTTAGCAATAAATTCAGCGACCACATGCGGAACCACGCCGATTTTTTCTAATAAGCTTTGGTTGCGGGTAATTGCTTGCTGAATTTGAGCTAGGTTTTGCGCTGCTAGCCCATTCAGCAAACTTGATGTTGTGCTATTAAATTGCTGCCATAATTCAGCATCGCCCTGGAAATTATTTCTAACCTGTAAAACCGCTTCTCCCGTTGTACTTAGTGGTTCGCCAGTATCAATCAACCAGCCGGATAAATTCTTAAATGAATGGCTTTTTAGGGGTTGATTCATGCGATATTCAATCAAACCACCTTGCTGGATGGTAATAGGGTCTAAACCGCTCGATTTTCCATGTTGACGAGACTCTATTGTTCTTGCTAAATCGAGGATGTTATGGTGCTCAGGCTGTTCATCTAGCGATTGCATTAAAGCATATAAAACACTCAGAATAATTGATGCGGAACTGCCCAGCCCCCTGCCTACTGGAATTTCAGAAGAGATACTTAACGCCCAATTACCTGAAGCTAAGGGAAATTGTTGATTGAAGATGCCAATGCAACAAATGATTAAGTCTTCTGGGTGGTTTAAGACCTGATCAATAGAGAGTTGGTTGGCTAAAAACTGGTTATAACGTGTTTCAATCTGCTCAAATTTTGTTAACCACTCGGTATGACTGAAATATTGTGAGCGACCAAAATCCTTCAAGTCGATTTGGAATTGGGTTACAAGGTTATTAGGGTTATTATCTTGATTAACTGAAAACTCAGCATGGCAATGGCTAAATAGAGGTAAAGCAATACTTAGAGCAGGGCAGTGGTATAAAATCGAATGTTCACCAGAAAGAATAAGTTTTGCCGGCGCAGAACATGAAAATGTTAGTTTGGAAGGCTTGATCATCTGTTTGACCATCTACATTGAGCAGCTAAAATTTTGCCGGCTAATTAGCTGACTATTTAGATTTACATGCTTGAGCAGATTAGTCCGCCTTGGCAGTGGCGACATAAATTCTTTTATGCTCTTCAATGCCAGCTAAGCGAAAAGCACCATGGTTTTGTACAGAAAATTCGGCATTGGCAACGCTGTAATCTGTCTCGTGATAGAACTTTAAGTAGGTTTGGTAGTCGAGCTCTTGACGTTCTGCAATTTGTTTTTTGTGATCATTAGTCATGAGAACCGATTCATAGCCGTTTTGCATGATGCCGGTAAAAAACTCTGCCACGCAACCAGAACCATAACTAAAGAAACTGACACGTTTACCTTCTAGGTTCTCTTTGACATTGTCTAAAAGTGAGATAAAACCTACAAACAGAGATGCGCTATAACTGTTACCTATTATGCGGTTATAAATCTGGCTCGGTAAGGTCTGTGCTTCAAACTCCGCTTGAGAAAGTTTTTCGCCAACCTTTCTGACAAGGGTTTTATGCGCTTTCTCTGCCATTTTGGTAAACGGAATGTGATAGCAGAAATAATCAATGTCTTTAAAACTGCGACCGGTCTGTTCAGTAAAGTGTTCCCACGCATTCTTTAAGCTGTTTAAGTAAACCTTGGTTGAATACTTACCATCTACTAGCGCAGTGTGACGGTGATTAGGACGCCAGAAATCCATAACGTCATCGGTGTAGTAACCCGAGCCGGCTTCAATTTCTAGAATACGCGGTTCTTGAGTAATCAACATGGCTATCGCACCGCACCCCTGAGTTGCTTCACCAGAGGTATCGACATCATATTTTGCAATGTCAGATGCGATAACGAGAATTTTTTCTTGTGGGTTGGCTTTAACCATGGCGGTTGCCATCTGCAGACCCGCAGCACCGGCATAACAGGCATGCTTAAGTTCGATTACACGACAACGTTTGGAAAGCCCAAGCAGACCATGAAGGAATACACCTGCTGATTTTGATTGATCCACTCCGGTCTCGGTAGCGAATAGTACAGCGGTAACTTCGTCTTTATTGATTTTATCTAGAATAGGTGCGGCAGCTTTGGCAGCGAGGGTAACAGAGTCTTCATCAGGTGGGGCAATCGACATTTTTTCTTGGCCGATACCAACCGTGTATTTTTCCAGTTCCGTGTCTTTTTCAGCGGCAAAGGTATCTAAACCCAGGAAGTAGCCGGCTGTGGCGAAATGGATTAAATCAATACCTACTTTCATACAATCAATGTTAACTCTGATAAATAAGTCATTTGCATTGGATTAGTCGCTCTACCTTGAGCGGGACTAGTCTATTAGCAACGCTTGGTTTCTATACAAATTGTTAATATGCCCACAGCCTAAAAGAAATTGCGCAGTTTTGAATTCTTGTTGCACTCTTTCGATTTTGGCAATTACATCAGCAGTAGATGTTTGTGCGGGTTGCAATAAAGGCGCTGCCATACTGCACAATCGGGCGCCCATTATAACAGCTTTTATCATATCTATGCCGTTTCGTATGCCGCCACTGGCAATAAAATCAGCGCGACTTTGAAATGCTTGGGATATTTTTAAACTCTCTACCGTGGTTAATCCCCAGTCTTGAAAGAGAATGCCTAAATCGTTATCGGAACGATGCGCTTCAATTCGGCTCCAAGAGGTGCCGCCACGTCCTGCAATATCAAAATGTTTAATGCCCGCAGCAAGCCCGAGTTCAATATCTTTTGCCGACAGTCCGGAGCCAACTTCCTTAAGAATAATAGGAACTTCTAACTGTTCGTTAAGGCGGGCGATTTTCTCGGCTAGTTCGGCAAAATTGGTATCACCTTCGGGTTGAATCAATTCTTGCAACGGGTTCAGGTGTAAATACAGGGCATCTGCCTGCAAGGTTTCCACGGCACGGCGTGCTTCATCAATACCAAACCCATAGTTGAGTTGCACTGCGCCTAAATTGGCAATGAGTGGTACCTGAGGTGCGTATTGACGCAAAGCAAAACTTTGTTTGGCGGCATCATCTACAATCATAGCTCTTTGTGATCCAACCGCCATAGGAACCTTACAAACTTCTGCGGCTTCTGCCAGGTGACGATTAATGTCGCCAAGATTATTGGCGGCACCACCGGTCATAGAGGCAATCATAAAAGGAAAGCTAATTTTCTTGTCTAAAAAACGTGTGCTGCTATCGACCTCGGCAAAATCAAGTTCCGGCAGGGCACGATGAGACAAACGAATATCTGCAAAACCTTGCCCACCGCGATCAACTTGCGGGTCTTGAATGACCGCATCTATATGATCCTGTTTACGCTGTGTTAACTGATTTTGCTGCTTAGTTTGACTCATTGATTTGGCTCTGCGAGAGTGGCTTAATTGTGCTGGGCACGTTCAAGTTTGATATGGGCTTGCATCAATTCACCAGGGTTGGTTTGTGCCGCAAGCAGGGAAAGCTCACCGCAAAATGCCGTTGCCCCTGCGATACAGGCTAGGCGGCGCGCATTGGCACCGGGTTCGGCATCACGATCATTGCAGCCCAGTAACTCTAAATTCTCCACTACAAAATCCAAGCCCTTACCATTGCCTACGGTGCCGACAATCATGTTCGGTAGGGTGGTTGAGAAATAGAGGTCGCCATCTGCAGTGACTTCAGCATGGTTAATTGCTTGGGAGCCTTCTACGATATTGGCGGCATCTTGTCCGGTGGCAAGATAGAAACCAAGCAACATATTGGCAACATGCGCATTTGCAGTTCTTAATCCGCCAGAAACAATACTTCCGATTAAGTCTTTTTTGATGTGCAGATCAACTAATGCTTCAGGAGTGGTTTTCAAAAAACGTTGGCAATATTTACGTGGAATAGTGGTTTCGCAAACCACGTATTTACCTCGGCCTAAAATGCCGTTTACGGCAGACACTTTCTTGTCGGTGCAATAGTTGGCTGAGATAGAGACATACTTTAAATCTTGGTATTCATCTAGCAACCATGGAATGATTTTATCAGCCGCATTGGTCGCCATGTTATGCCCTGAGGCATCCCCAGTAGTGAATTCTAGGCGCAGGTAGATCAGATTTCCAACGACTTGATGGTGAGTGTCGATTAACTTAGCAAAACGGCTACTTTGCGAAACCACGTTTTGTAAGTCTTGGTGA
>JAASTL010000066.1 GCA_021767305.1 Piscirickettsiaceae bacterium
ATCACTGCATCCAAACAAGAAAAGAGCCCAACAGTAAAGTAACTCTCTACTCCCGGTTTACGCAACTGCATTGCCACCAACGCACAAAATTTAGCACGTGTTAAAGCGGTAATAAAAAGCTCTAGAGGCTTATCATCCACACCAGACAACACCAACATACTTGCCCAGCTTTTCAAGCGATTCAAGCCAAAGCGCAAAACCGCATCATGAATGGAAGAAATTTTGATATTTGGCCCGGAAGTCTCCGCCACAAACTTCAGCAGTTTCTGACTTAAGGCAACGTCTTTACCAATAATATCGGAAAGCTTATGCATATCCACATCTGGGTCATACACATTGGCCAGCAATTCAAGGATAGTGAGTTTATTTTGCGGTAGGCGCTTACCTTCAATGATTTTCGGTTTAGCAAAAAAGTAACCTTGGAAAAAATCAAACCCCAGTTTTAAACAGTATTCAAACTGATTGCGGGTTTCGACCTTCTCTGCCAGCAGTTTAATACCTTTATCTTTTAGTCGTTGGCTATGGGCAATGAGCTTTTTGGGGCCCACTTCCATAATATCGACTTTAATAATGTCGGCAAACTCTTCCAGAGATTCCAGTTCTGGATTGAAGATGTAGTCATCTAACGCAATGGTATAACCGGCATCTTTTAATTTTCGTAAGGCTGCGGTGAGTTTTGGAGTGACTTGAACATCTTCCAATACCTCAATCACCACACGCTTTCTTGGAAAGAATGGCTGATAGTCGCGCAATAAAAGCCCTTCAGTAAAGTTGATGTAACCTTTATGCTCACCGAGAACTTCACTTAAGCCCATATCACCAAAAACATTGACCATGACTTGAGCAGAGGCGGTATCTCCTCCCAAAATCATGGCATGGTTTTCTTGGGTATTGCCTCTAAAAAGAAGCTCATAAGCCACCACATCGATATTGCGGTCAAAGATAGGTTGGCGGCCTACAAAAATATCAATTAATTCGCTCAATCAGGCTTCCTTAATAAAAGATTGCTTTGCATGACTGGTTTCACAATCAGATTTAAATCGACTTGAACTCATCTGGCATGTCAATGTCTTCATCATCAAACAGAAACTTTTGCATCTCTTCTTGTAAAAAAGTACGTGCTTTAGGGTCCAAGCTTGATAGACGGTATTCATTGATCAAGATGGTTTGCTGACTTAACCACTGCTTCCAAGCTTCTTTAGAGACATTCTCATAGACCTTCTGACCTAACTCACCTGGAAATGGGGCAAAGTCTAAACCTTCTAATTTTTCGCCCATTTTTACGCAATCAACCATTCTGCTCATTGTTTTCTCCGTAACCCTTTTAGAGAGTGCTTTGCACTCTTATATTTTAGAAATAATCTTCATCACTGGTGCCGGCACGCCAACTTTAGACTGTAAAACAGAGTCAATGGTTATCCATTCACGCTGTTCAAAATCCGCAGCAGAATTATCAGCAGCACTTTGGGTGCCACTTTTAACCTGGTAACCAGTTTTTGATTCTTCAACTTTACTATTATTGACACCGCTTTCCGGCATTTTAGATTGCACCGCAATCAGCGGATGAATCTGCAAATGATAATGCGAGAAAGTGTGTTTAAAACTCTCCCATTCTATCAAACTCTGTAAAGCACATGTTTCGCTTTGAATGTATTCCATAGCGGCATCATGGGTTGTGAATTCAGGCAAACTCCATAAGCCAGCCCAAATTCCAGACTGTGGTCTTTTTTGTAATTTAATCTGCTGATCTTCATAAAGCTGAACGACCATCCAAGCATGTTTAGTCGGTTTGTCTTTTTTAGGTTTAGGGTAAGGGTAGAGCGCGACCTCATTTTGAGCATAAGCTTGGCAACTTTGCGCCACGGGGCATTGCTCACATAAAGGCTTGGTGCGCTTACAAACTGTGGCACCCAAATCCATAATGGCTTGGGTGTAGTCAGCAAACTGTTTGGCAGGGGTGAGTTGATCTGCCATTTGCCAAAGTTGCTTTTCAATTTGCTTTTCACCCGGCCAACCATGAACCGCAAAATAACGCGTTAAAACCCTTTTAACATTGCCATCCAAAATTGCATAACGCTGCTGCAAACTAATCGATAGAATCGCCCCCGCAGTAGAACGGCCAATCCCCGGAAGAGCCAGAATATCGTCAAAATTATTAGGAAATTCTCCAGCGTGTTTAGCTACAATTTGCTGCGCCGCTTTATGCAAGTTTCGGCCACGCGCATAGTAACCAAGCCCAGCCCAATGGGATAACACCTCCTCCTGACTCGCATTGGCTAAACTTGAGACATCCGGGAAAGACTGCATAAACCTTTCGTAATAGGGAATGACTGTGGCAACCTGAGTCTGTTGCAACATAATCTCAGAGACCCAAACTCGATAAGGATTAATTTGCCTTTGCCAAGGTAAATCATGGCGTCCTGAATGGGCATACCAAGCCAGTAAAGGCTGGGTAAATTTATTTAATAATTGTTTTTGATTACTCATTGATATAACAGATTGCTAGCAAGACTAAACTCGTGGGTTTTACCATTTAGGCTAAAATAGTCGACTATAATAGCGCCCATTGTATATCAGTACTGCTCAGGAAATATCATGGAAACAACGGATAACCAAGAAACCGAAAAGTTTAGCCATCGCATTAAAAGTTTTGTATTACGTCAAGGGCGCCTTTCTGCTGGGCAGAAGCGTGCGATTGAATCGCAATGGCCAAAATACGGTTTGGAGCTTAAAGATGAGTTGCTGGATTTTACCGAGTTATTTGGCAGAGATGCGCCGACCATTGTAGAAATTGGTTTTGGAATGGGGAAAAGTTTAGCCGAAATGGCAGAGGCCAATCCACAACAGAACTACATTGGCATTGAAGTTCACCGTCCTGGAGTGGGTGCGTTACTTAAGCTGGTTGAAGAGAAAGGCCTAACCAATATTCGTGTCTACAATGATGATGCGATTGAAGTGCTAGAGAAATGTATTCCTAAAGATTCCCTCTCAGGTGTTTATCTGTTCTTTCCTGACCCATGGCATAAAAAACGTCATCACAAACGTCGTATTGTGCAGCCTGAATTTGCGCAGAAAATTCGCCAACATTTAAAGGTGGATGGCGAGTTTCATATGGCAACTGATTGGGAAAACTATGCAGAACATATGATGGAGATCATGACGGCCGCCCCAGGTTATGAAAATATCAGTGGTACTGGCGCCTATACTCCAAGACCCGACTATCGCCCGCTCACCAAATTTGAAGAGCGTGGTCAGCGTTTAGGTCATGGAGTGTGGGATTTAATTTTTAGAAAAACCGCCAGTTAATCGTAAGTTAATAGCCAATTAATCAGCGACTAGAATTTTGGTAATTCAAAACTTGGGAGTTTAAAACTTAGGAACTCAACAAAGCTATTGCAGCAAGTTTTTGACTGTCTTTAACCACGGGTGAGACTCTATATAAGCCTCATCCAAGGCAGCCATATCCAAGACAAACTGGGGGCGTTTCAAATTACCAGCTAATTTAATAGGCAATCTAATGCCGCGCAGTGCCTGCATGTTTTCTGCCACGGGTTTTACCAATAAGTTTAATTCACCCGTTACTTTGTTGGCAGCCAAGTCAATTGAGGTTAAACCGCTGCCGCTGAACCCTCGCCCCTCTATCAACAATCTTTTGGGGGTAAAAACACCATTTTCTAAGAACCCAACTGCTCGCACTTCATGCAATTGGGTCACTGGCTTTTTTGCTATAGACCACTCACCTTTTAACCACTCATCAATAGCTATACCTGAGATTGCCACATTATTAACATCGGCCTGAAGAGAACCATTTAACTTTGCTAACCACTGCTCACTATCCAAGCCAGCTGTTGTTAAATCAAAACGGCTATTTAAGCGTGTGTTTTTAAAGCCTTCATTTTTTGCAAAATGATGTAACGGCATATTATCAATGCGTCCAGACCAACCGAACTGTTGATTATTCTGCGCCAAGTTCACCATTAATTTGGACTGTACAGCACCCTCTTCAACCGTCAAATCCAAAGGGGCAAATTCAAGTTCACCTGCCTGAGCATATAGATAAGTGGTTAAGTTATCTGCAGTAATGCCGGCAAAGGTAAATTGATTTATCTCAGCTTGCCCTTGAGCATTAAGCTGTTGCAGCCAATTTAGCGGAATGGGATAAAAGCTCTGCCCTCGTGGCGTAACCGCTTGGTAAAAATCCATATCTAAATTAGCTAGCTGTAAATCAAATTTAAACGGGGTTTTGGTCGCGGCTTTTTTTAAATCCGGTTGCATAAAAATATTTTGCAAAGGCAATGAAAGTGAACCATTGATTTGGGTTGCATCCAACGTTGCATCAATTTGGTTAAGTTTTAAAACTTCACCATTCCATTCAAATTCAAATTTACCGCCCAACTTAGTTAACGCTTGAGGCGATTTCATTTGTGGAGCGGGTAAACCTAGATGCTCTATCCAGTTTTTAATATTGATTTGCTTGGCAGAAAAAATACCTTGATAAACCGGATCAACACCAAACTCGCCCTGAAAACTGGTGGCAACTTCTGATTCCAAGCCTTTTAAGATGGCATCTTTTACATAAATTTGTTGATGCTTAAAATCAACCAGTAAGTGTTTCCCTGAGGTGTTTAAACGAATATCGGGAAGTTTACGTTCCTGCGGAAGTTGTAAGCGCAAGACGCCTTGCCAATCGCTCAACTTAAGCTGCGTAAAGTCTTCGGAGATATCGAGCATACCATTCACATCAAACGCCATTTTTCTAGGTGACTGGCTGTGCTTGTAGATAAAATCGGTATTGATCTTAAAGGCTTGTCCCGGGCGCACATCAAAAGTGAGTAAGTTAGCCTGCGAAAGCTGAGTGGAAAAGTTTTGCGGAATGTTTTTATAGTTAATCTCCGCATTGCTGATGACTAAACTTTCTAAATACCAAGCCTCACCAGCGCTAGCTTTTTCTGCAGACTGACTGGCTGTTTTTTCTGTTTGCTCGTTATTGATTTTCATCAAAGAAGCATCGTCAACCAATTTAGTTTTCAGCAAAAACGCCTTATTGAAACCCACAGTTGCATAACTTGAGCTTGCTAGTTGCGGTATATGCTCATTAAACAAACCCGCTAAAAGTGGCATATTCTGCCAATTATTGGTGTCGTCTTTATCAATAAAATTAACTTTAGGCTCAACCAGTTCTAGGCTAATAATTTCCAGTTTTTTATCTAAAAACAGCTTTTTCAGTGAAAGCTGCATATGCGCTTGTTTTAGCGTCAACATATCGCCTTCAGCAAAACCTTGCGGGTTTTTCATTCTCAAGTCACCCACATGGAACATAAACGGCAAAATAGAGACGTCTACTGCCCCCTCAATTTTGAGTTCTCGATTTGTTAAATCACCGATCTCTTTTTCAATTTGTGGTTTGTACTGATTAAAGTCGATTAAGCTCACCGCGCCCGCAAACGCCAAAAACAGCAGGATGGGAATAATCGCTAAAACAAGGCTTAAACGCTTAAGCCATTTAATAGTTGGTCTGGTCACAATATTTTGCTCATATTTATTTTGCTAGTAGTTTGTCGTCAAAACGCAAAACACTTCCTGATTCTTTTAATTCTTTGTATGAGGAGTTGTGAAAGATTCTACCGAGTTAAAGCATAAAACTCATGCAAAAAAACAGACTTCAACAACTACTTAAGAGTTTATATAGACGACTATTTAGCTAATTATTTAACCAATTTACTAATCAATTCTTTAATCTAAAAAAGCACCGACTACATCATTTAAAAACTGCTGACCTTTAAGGGTGAGTTTCAAATAGCCATTTTCCACGTCAATTAAATCTAACGCTTTGAGTTCAGCCACCTTAGCTTCAATTTCTGTCAGCGCTAACCCCGTTCTTAAATTAAACAAATTCAGATCAAAGCCGTTCTGCAATCTAAGTGCATTGAGCATAAATTCAAAACTCACATCTTCGGCGGGCAAATCAAATTTGCGCCCAAACTTCCCAGCATTAATCGACTCAACATAACCTCCCGGAGAAGCAGGCATTTGAGTACGATAAATTCTGCCTTGAGGCGCCATGGTAATTTTGCCGTGCGCACCGGCGCCCAAACCAATGTAATCCCCAAATTGCCAGTAGTTAAGATTGTGCTGGCACATTTTGCCAGCTTGCGCATAAGCCGAGACTTCATAGTGCTGATAGCCTGCGTCTGCAATCATTTGCTG
>JAASTL010000067.1 GCA_021767305.1 Piscirickettsiaceae bacterium
AATGATTATTTTTGTACTGCTACATATTGCCGGTGCTTTAAAACATCACCTTATTTATAAAGATGAAACCTTACTAAGAATGCTGGGTCGCACCAAAAAATAGATCGCTGAACATTTGCCGAACATTCGCTCAAATATAAATAGAAAACCTTCAACTAAAGAAGCATTATGAGTCACTACCCTATTTCACAATCTACTCTCGAAAACCTAATTGGCTTTGGCGTAGCCGGCAATTTTGCCGGCCATCTAGAACAAGCAGGTGAAACACCTGACTTTGTCAATGTTCAGGCTGATTCCGCTAATGCACCAAAAGGAATCTTTCCATATTATGTTGCTGGTGCCGATGGCCAAATTGGCGAGTTTCCGCTCTCCTCTACGGAAATACGTTATCCAGAAAACCTAGCTGAAAATGCCCATTTACAAGCAGAACCAGAAGTGTGCGTGTTGTTTGACGTCATTTATGAAAGCGGCATGGTGTTTGAGCTTAAACCCGTTGCCTTTGCGGCATTTAATGATTGCTCAATTCGTAAACCCGGTGCCAAGAAAATCAGTGAAAAGAAAAACTGGGGTGCGGCAACCAAAGGGGTTTCCGATACCTTTATCAAACTCAGTCACTTCAATACTGGCTGTGAACTTGATGATTTCAGGATTGCTTCTTTTTTAAAACGTGATGGAGAGTTTCATGCCTATGGCAAAGACAGTTCGGTCACGACCTACTCTTATTTTCATGATCAACTCTATCAATGGATGCTCAGCAAGCTGAATCAACAAGCTGATTTTGGGCCCCTGGAAGATTTGCATGACATTATCAAACATGCCGGTTCACCTAAGCAATTTATGATTAGCTTAGGTGCCACCTGTTATACCGAGTTTGGCGAAACCGTATTTTTACAACCGGGTGATGAAGTTTTTATTTATGTCTATGACAGCTCACAAAACAGCGCTGCTGATATCCAACAACATATGCATGGCAAATTTGCTTCACTAAAAAACAGTTCAATTTTGCAACAAAAAATTGTTTGATTGAGTGGGTTATGGCAGATTTAAATTCACATTCCAAAATGATTACTGAGGTTCAACACTGGCTTGAAAAAGTGGTCATTGGCCTCAATCTCTGCCCTTTTGCCAGCAAGCCTTTTAAGCAACAACAAATTCGTACTATGGTATGCGACTGCAAAGATGAAAGCTGTCTACTCGAAGCTCTATACAATGAATTACAACAGCTAGAAAAAACCGATTCTAAAACGTTAGAAACCAGCATTATGGTTGTACCGAATTTGCTGGCAGATTTTGAAGACTACAATCAGTTTTTGGATTTGGCCGATGCTTTAATTGAACAAAACGGCTGGAGTGGCATTTTTCAAATCGCGAGCTTTCATCCAGACTATCAATTTGCCGGAACAGAACCCGAAGACAGTGAAAACCTGACTAATCGATCGCCCTACCCATTACTGCATTTATTGCGAGAACACAGTTTGGAAAAAGCGATTGCTCGCTACCCTAATCCGGAGCAAATTCCAGAAAACAATATCAAACGTGTGAATGAACTTTCAGAGCAAGAAAAACGCACACTTTTCCCTTTTATATTCGGCGCTCACCATTAGGGGATATTTCAGGCCTGCTTACTATTGCAAAGCATTTATAAAGAGCGATTAATTCATTTAATACAAATGAATAAAAAACTTACCTAAATCAGAGTTTTTGGTAGAATAAGCGCACAATTTTGATAAGGAATTTTAAGATGAGCAATAGAAGCTACACTATTTCTGGTACAACAGGTATTGATCAAAGCATTGAAACTGGCGTTAGTTTTGGCCACATTCAGCGTAATGGAGCTAGACAGCAAATTACGGGTCGTGCTGCACATAACCAGCCTATTGATACGGCGAGCTCATCTGAATCTGTAGTTTGTCAGCCAGCAACCAAGAAACTAGCTGAAGAATTGTTCAAAAAATGGAACGATGCACTGCAAACGGGCGATGCAAAAAAAGTAGCCGCACTTTACGCTGAAGACGCCGTGTTACTGCCAACAGTATCTAACTTACCACGCACCACTCCGGCTGAAATTGAAGATTACTTCAACCACTTTTTAGAGAAAAAACCATACGGTATTGTTAAAGATCGCAATATTAAAAAGGGTTGTAATAAAGTCACTGACGCGGGTATTTACGATTTTGAAGTGATTGCAAACGGTAAAAAAGAGGTTGTTCCCGCCCGTTATACCTTTGTTTATGAATACCGTAACAACGAGTGGAAGATTGTTCACCATCACTCATCTATGATGCCAGAAGCTAAATAGTAGACTGCATAAGTCAATTAGTTTTTAGTTTTAGCAACAGCTTTCATAAAAAGGCGTTTAGGATTTATTCCTCAACGCCTTTTTTAATACCCTCTTTTATTGCCCAAAGCAGAACTCAGCGTTGCTTCAATTCTGAGTTATTTATTGGGTAACTATGGCAAAATGCTAAAAATTGATTTTTATTACAATGTTATTTAATTAATCCATTTTTTGGAGGCTGTATGAAACTAAAACCCTTATTTGCTTCTTTACTGCTCTCATCAAGCTTGATGACAATGCATTCAAATGCATATGCTGAAGATTTTCATATTAAAGCGGCTGGTTTTGCCACCCCTGAAGCCATGGAATATGACGCTGAAAATGATGTTTATCTGGTCGCCAATATCAACGGTAGCCCTTTTGAAAAAGATGGCAATGGCTTTATTTCCAAAATTTCACCAGATGGTGAAGTGCTAGAGTTAAAGTGGTTGGATGGTGCAGAGAGTAATATCAACCTGAACGCACCAAAAGGTATGCTTGCCAGAGATGGCAAACTTTATGTCGCCGATATTGACCGTGTACGAGTATTTGATATCGTCACTAAGAACCAACTAGCCGACATTGAATTTGCCGGTAGTAGTTTTATTAACGGCCTGAGTGCTGCAGAAGATGGTGGCCTGTGGGTCAGTGACAGTGGTATGTCACCTGGCTTTAAACCGAATAATACACAAGCACTTTATAAAGTTTCTGCCAAAGGCAATATCACAAAGGTATTGAGTGGTGAACTCGGTAACCCGAATGGCGTCTATGCCGCTGATGGTCAAACTTGGATGGTGACCTTATTTTCTGGGCAGTTAAGAACCATGAACTCCAAGGGTAAAGTTAAAACCATTATGACCCTGCCGTTCAATCGTTTAGATGGTTTAATCAAAACTAATGATGGCCGCTTAATTACCTCAAGCTGGAAGGCCGAAGGTATTTATGAAATTACCCCTCAATACAAATTAAACAAGATTGTCGATGGGCTGACCTCCCCAGCCGACTTAGGCTATGACACTAAACGCAATCGTTTATTGGTTCCACTCTTTTTAAAAGATGAGATTATGACTTACTCTTTAGATTAAACCACCGAACTCTGTCCACTCTTTAAGGTTTTCTATTACGCGAACCGCACCATTATTTTGGGGTGCGGTTTTTTTATTATTAGCAATCAGGGCAATCAAGATTCAAGACATACAAATATGTTTAGCGCTTGGCTGTCATGTTAGAATGCGTCTTTTTAAAATAATCAGGACTACAATCTATGTCGACTACCTATACTTCAACAGCAGATATCGTTAGCTATGGCATTGGCCGCCAAATGGGAGATCAACTTGCTGCAGATCCGTTTGACGGCGTTAATGCCGATGCAGTGGCTGCCGGTGTTCTAGAAGCGTTAAACGGTAAAGAAAGTTCAGTTAGCCAAGAAGAGATGGCAAAAGCTTTCCAAGAAATGAATGAAATCATGCAAGCTAAGCAAGCTGAACAAGCTAAAGTTGCTGCAGAAGCAGGTGAAAAGTTCCTCGCGGATAATGCCAATAAAGATGGCGTAATTGTGCTTGAATCAGGTCTGCAATATGAAATCATCACAGAAGGTTCTGGTGACAAGCCAACAGCTGAATCAACTATTTCGGCTCACTACCACGGTACTTTAATTGACGGTTCAGTATTTGATAGTTCAGTAGAACGTGGTCAACCTGCACAGTTCCCAGTAAACCGTGTTATTCCAGGTTGGACTGAAGCGCTACAGCTAATGCCTGTTGGTTCTAAGTGGCGCTTATACATCCCTCATAACCTAGCCTACGGTGCGCAAGGTTCTGGTGGTCGCATTCCGCCATACTCAGCTTTAGTATTTGATGTTGAATTACTGGAAATTGTCGCTTAATTAAAGCAAATCTTTAGTAACAACATTAACAATAGAAACCGCCATAATCATTTTGCTTATGGCGGTTTTTTTATTCCTAGCTCTATGTCTTATTCTTTACCAAAGCTTATGCTCAGGTTTATGATTTATTCATTGTGCTAAGATGAAAAAACGTAATTAAGACTCTCCAATTTTTCTTAATTAGGTTTTTATTATTTACGTTGCTATGAGTTTGCTTAAAGGAATACTTTCCATGACATTTATAGGTCGCATTACCTTGCCAGTTTTCATTGGGTTAATTTTAATAACTGCGCTTTTTAGTTACAGTAGGGTCAGCCTCGCGCAAGACCCTCTGTTACCATTGGCGACGAACCTGCAAACATTAGCGACTGAAAGCAAAAACACCCAAACACCTATCGCCATTTTATTTTCTGCCAAAGGCTTAAAATCAACACAAAACCTTAAAGAGGAAGCTTTATTACCTGCAATTTATTCTGGCGTTTTTGATGGATTGATTGTGTTTAGAGAAATAAATGTAAACACAGAGGAACAAACTATTGATTTCTATGGTGAAGCCACACCAAACACGGAATTTAAACAACTTTATAATTTGACCAGCTTGCCGGTATTGCTGTTTTTTAATAGTGATGGAGAAGTCATTACCAAACCATTATTGGCTGGCGCCTATGACTTTTATTTTCATTATTTAAAAGCCACCGCAAATGAAGCGCTCACAAATATCGGTAACCCTCAACAAATCCCATAAAACAGTAGGCTTATTAGAGTGTCATATCCTGTAAAAAGGGAAAGCGATTACGCACCTCTGTGACTTCATTTAAATCAATTTCACAGCTTAAAAACGCTTGTTGGCTAGTGGCATAAGCTAGTCTTTCTCCTAACGGATTAACAACACTTGAACCCCCTGCATAGGATAAACCATTATCATCCTTGCCTATTCGATTCACCCCTACCACAAAACATTGGTTTTCAATTGCTCTTGCCTGCAAGAGTTGCTCCCAATGCATCTGCCTAGAATCAGGCCAATTGGCAATCACAATAAAACCTTTTATCTGTTTTGCCAAAGGTCTAAATAACTCCGGAAAACGTAAGTCATAACAGACCAATAAAGCAAATAGCTCACCATCAATTTCAACTATCTTATTGGCATGCCCTGCCACAAAAGCTTTATCTTCACCGGCAAAGCTAAACAACTTTTGTTTAGTGTAAGTTGCAATATTTTCTCCTTGGCGGTTAAAGACCAAACTGCGATTGTAATAGCGAACTTCTTGTCCATGACACCCAGCACGCACCTGTTTTTGAGCTACGCCTGCAATCAAATTGACTGAGTACTTCTTTGCTAACTCGGACAAGGCCTGAGAAATTTCCCCTTCAACAGATTCTGCAAAAAATTGCGGCTGCATAGAAAAACCGGCATGAAAGGTTTCTGGCAGGATCAATAAGTCATATTGTTGATTTGCAAACAAAAGGCTCGTCTGCTGTTTTAACTTTTCTAGATTTGAAGCGCTATCTTGCCAAATAGAATTAAATTGAATAGCTAAGATTTTCATACATTAACTCAAGATACTAAAAACTGAAAATTCAATCTAAGATGACTTCACAAACTTAAAAATATGCTGAGCAATTTAATCTTTTTGCGATTCCAAGTAAGACTCGTAATCACCTCGATAATCTTCAATACCGTCTTCTTTCATCACCAATAAACGGGTGGCAATCGAAGATACAAACTCACGGTCGTGCGAGACAAAGATAATGGTTCCTGGGAAGTTTGCCATTGCCATGTTCAAAGACTCGATTGATTCCATATCCAAGTGGTTGGTTGGCTCATCCATAATCAAGACGTTTGGTTTTTGCATCATCAGCTTACCAAACAGCATGCGCCCTTGCTCCCCCCCAGAAAGCACCTTAACGGACTTATCAATCTCTTTTTGCGAAAACAGCATCTTACCTAAAATAGCGCGTACAGCTTG
>JAASTL010000068.1 GCA_021767305.1 Piscirickettsiaceae bacterium
CAACAAAATCATCCCAGAGCTTAGAGCAAAAAATTTATGAACAATTTAAAACAGAGCAAACAACTGAAGAAGTTCGTAAAAAATTAAAACAGCCAAAATCAGACTTTACGAGAGCGTTGAACTCTCTTATACATGAAAGAAAAATTCGAAGAGTCTCAAAAAATAAAAAAACATGGGTACATACAAAACGCATGTAACAATACACTCAACCCGACCGCGCTAACGCGCGGCCGGTTAGCTTAAACGTTATATGCTTACGGAATCAGAATGAAAACAATATTTACCGTTCTACTATCTATCTTTTTTAGTTCAGCCAATGCATCAAATTATGAATTTTCAACATCAATGGATTTTGATGAATTTGCCGTAGTTTTAAAACATTTGAATGCTTCAAATAGAGCTATTACTAATGAAATTACTAAAGGATTAATTTCATTTAAAAACACTACAAAACCGGGACAAAGACAAAAGTTAGATTTTAAATCGCAAAGTGGCTATATGCTTTTAGAGAGAGAAGACCCACAAGCTTTTTCAATTTATATCTTCACAGACAAAAATGCTAATCAAGAACTAGAATCAGCATATGAAGCTGCTTGTGACGAGCTTGGCATATAACAATTTACTCAACCCGACCGCGCTAACGCGCGGCCGGTTAGCTTAATAGTTAGGCGCCTTACTGAAGTAGGAGGAAATATGTCAGATTGTGGTTGTGGGGCAGAACAAGCGGAGAGTCTGGAAAAGAAAACTCTCATCATTCTGTTATCTATCAATGCATTTATGTTTGTTACTGAATTAACGCTGGGCTGGCTGGCGCAATCTACCGGGCTTATCGCTGACTCGCTAGATATGCTAGCTGATGCTACTGTCTATGGTCTGTCACTATATGCAGTTGGGAAAGGAGTCGTGAAGCAAGCAAAGGCGGCTAGAGTGAGCGGTTACCTACAAATAATTTTGGGGCTTGGCGTTTTATTCGAAGTGATCAGGCGTATGGTTTTTGGCAGTGAACCTCAAAGCACTCTTATCATTGTTGTCGGTGCGGTTGCCCTCCTGGCAAACATCATTTGTTTAATTCTCATTTCCAAGCACAAAGATAGCGGCGTACACATGCGCGCTTCGTGGATATTTTCAACAAATGATGTCATTGCCAACTTGGGGGTAATTATATCTGGTGTTCTTGTTGCCATCGTTGGCAGTCGCTATCCCGACCTAATTGTGGGAACAATAATATCAATCGTGGTGATTCGTGGCGGTATAAAAATACTACAAGATGCGGACCAAACTCAGAAATCAGGAAATCGCGCCTAACAAAGCGCTGCAGAGGGACGGCCAACGCTATGCACCTTTGTGCTGGTCGCTGCGCTCCCATTTTCGCACAAAGGTGCATAGCATTGTCCGCCCCTGAGCGCGGCGTTAAACTTCTTGACACACTAATACATGTACATACAATGTAATTATGATTAAATTTGAATGGGATCAGAAAAAAGCTGATTCAAATATTAAAAAACACGGTGTTTCTTTTGAGGAGGCACGAACTGTTTTTTATGATGATTATGCAATGCAGTTTGATGACGAAACCCTAGGTGAAGAAAGATTTATCCTTTTGGGCATGAGCAACCTTTCACGAGTTTTAATTGTGGTTCATTGCGAACGTGGAGTTAACAACGAAATTCTTCGTATCATTTCTGCTCGAAAAGCAACTAAATCAGAAATGCAATATTACAAAGGTAGTTGGTAATGAAAAAAGAATATGATTTTTCAAAAATGAAATCCAGAAAAAACCCGTACGCTTCCAAATTAAAAAAATCAATCACAATAAGACTTAGTGAAGACGTCATTGATTATTTTAAAAACATGTCGGAAGAATCTGGTATCCCCTACCAAAGTCTAATAAATTTATATCTAAAAGATTGTGCAACTCACCATCGAAAACTTAACATTCAATGGCAACCATAACCTTAAATACTAGCTAAACCGGAGTTCATTCGCGGCCGGTTAGTTCTAGTCTTGAAGAAAATAATTCGGTTCGGGTTAAAATCATAAGCTTCTATTTTCAGTAAATAAAACCATCCCTCCATTTACTAGGATAAATAATGAAAACCCTTTTAATAATTGCTTTTTCACTTCTATCAACCTTAAGTCATGCAGACACTGTATCTGAAATCAAACAGTTGATTGCGGATAACCTCAAATACACCCAAGCGGAAGATTTGAATGCGGTCATGAGTACAATGCATTCACAATCGCCTTCGTTATTACCCACACGTAAAACCTTACAGCAGCTTTTTCCATTGTATGAGGTGAAATACCAGTTAAATGATGTGTCGTTTGTGGGTGCGGACGATAAATACGCTTACGCCAAAGTCATTCAAACCACCACCAAAATCAGTGGCCCGGCGTTTCAAAATAATCGTATTGAGGCTTTGCAGATTTTTAAAAAAGAAAATAACCAATGGAAACTCTGGGCTCAAGCTAACCTAGAAATTAAGTTTCTTCCATAATGACCGGTAGGTTTTAAGCGCATGATTTTTAAAAATCTAAATACCACTCATGCAGAGGAAATCACGCAATTATTTACCTCTGTTTTCACGGCATCGGAAAGTGCTGAAGAAGGTCGATTAATCGGCACTTTATCAGCGCAATTAGCGGCGAGCATCGATAATGAGCAAACCCTCTGTTTTGGGGCTTTTACAGATAAGCCTTCTAACCCAGAGTTAATTGCCTGCATTTTCTGTACCCGCCTAACATACGCTGAGCCCGTTGAGGTTTATATGCTGGCACCTGTTGCGGTTAGCACGCAAAATCAAGGGCAAGGTATTGGACAAGCGTTGATTAACTTTGGCTTGGCGGCACTCAAACAACGCGGAACCAGCATTGTTGTAACCTATGGCGACCCAGCTTTTTATGGCAAAGTTGGCTTTAGCGCACTTTCCGAAGACTATTTGCAGGCTCCGGTAAAACTCTCTATGCCGTTTGGCTGGTTAGGCCAATCTTTGACTGCCAAAGAGATTCCAACCCTACCAGGTCGCCCCCAATGTGTTGCCGCATTTGCCAACCCAATTTATTGGTAACACTAAATAGTCGACTAAATAGCCGCCTCTAAAAACTCAATCCATAACTTATTTCAATTTTGCCTGTGTTACATTGGTTAGCCGTTAGATCAACAATTTTGGCTTACGGAGAACTCTATGCAACGTTTTTGGCTGACACTCTTTGCTTTTGTACCCACCCTATTCTTGTTAACCCATGCCAACGCGGCCACGCTAGCTCCCGCTTCTTTACCAGAAAACCTTAAAGATACTCAGTGGCAATTGGTAGATTTTCAGTCGATGGATGATGCGATTGGCACCCTTGTGCCGCCGCCAAACCAAACGTATCAAATGCACCTGCAAGCTGATGGTAAAGTCGCTCTGCAATTGGATTGTAATCGCGCTGCCGGTGCTTGGTATGCCAAACCAAGCAGTGATGCTAACAGTGGCCAATTTAAATTCACGCCTTTGGCAATGACCAAGGCCTCTTGCGCTAAACCGAGCATGGATGTGCGCATTGCGCAGGACGCTAAATTTATTCGTGGTTATTTATTAAAGGGCAATGACTTATACCTAAACTTGTTGGCTGATGGTGGCATTTACCATTGGACAAGCTTGCACAACACCCAAAAGCAAACCATTAAAAGCGTAGCGCCTGAGTTAGGAGGGCCACGTAATTGGCAAGTTACCACCCGTTTGAATTTACGTTCTGCGCCATCTACCAATGCCACTATTATAGAGATCTATCCAACCAACACCTTACTGGATAACTTAGGCTGTAAAACTCAAGAAGACCGGGTTTGGTGTGATGTACAAAAACTCGGTGGCGGTGCCCGAGGTTATGTTGCAAGAGAGTTTTTACAAGCGGCCAAAGCCACCGATGGCACTATTCCAACTGGAGAAGACAACTCTGCTCTGCGCGCTGGACTTAAAGATTTTGATGCCAGTGGCGAGCTACCTTGTTCCACCGTGCTTGGACAACCTACCCAAAGCTGTAAATTTCAAGTAGCGCGCGCTGGCGGAGGTTACGCAACCTTGGTGATTGAAAAACCTAACCAGTACAAACGCACAATTTATTTTCGACTTGGCAAAGCCATTGGTAGCAGTGGTAGCCAAGCGGATGGCTACCCTGAATTTAGCGCCACTAAACAAGGTGATTTACATCTAATTCAAGTGGGTGATGAACGCTATGAAATCCCGGATGCGGTGATTTTTGGCGGCTAACATTATGTGGAATTAAAGTAGCCAAATTTAAAACTCGAGGTGATTGTGTTTTCTTCTGTAAGCCTAAATATCATTGCGTTTAGCTTAGCGACCTTAGTGATTATTATTGCTGGGACTCGGCTTGCCAAACAGGCTGACAAACTTGCTGATAAGACCGGTTTAGGTGAGGCTTTATTTGGCGTTTTACTCTTAGCTGGCGTCACCTCTTTACCCGATTTTGCCGCCACCTTAAGCGCCGCGATGGATAATCGCCCAGACTTGGCCATGAGTAATGTCATGGGGAGCATGGCAGTGAATTTAGTGTTTTTAGGGGTGGCGGATATAGTCTATCGTAAAGCCAATCTGGAACACGCGGCGGCTTCACCAGTGAATATGATTCTAGCGAGTTTATTGATTGTCTTACTCACCCTGCCTCTTATTGCCATCTTTACCCCGACCATTGCAAATTGGTCTATTCACCCTATCACGCCCATTATTGTGGCAGCGTATCTATTTGGCTTACATATAGTACATCGCACACAGGCCAAACCTATGTGGGTACCCAAACGCACCCATGAAACGGTGGCCGATAAACCACAAAAACTTCGTGCCGGAAATTTAACCAGCTTATGGATTGGATTTATTAGCATGGCGTTGCTCACTGGTTTGGCGGGGTGGGTATTGATGGAAGCGGCTAAAGGCATCGCCGATCAAACCGGTATGTCGGAAACCATTGTGGGCGGTCTGCTCACCGCTTTGGCAACCTCCACACCGGAACTGGTGACCACGATTGCGGCGATTCGTATTGGCGCTTTGACTTTAGCAGTGAGTAACATATTCGGAACCAATGCCTTTAATATGATGGTGGTTGCGGCAGCGGATGTGGGTTATGCACAAGGCTCGATTTACCACGATATGGCCCCCGTGCAAATGACCTGGGGTTTGGTCAGTATATTGATGACCGCGATTCTGTTAATGGGAATGGTCAGACGCGAAACCTATGGCATAGGCAAAATTGGTTTTGAAAGCGCGTTGATTTTAAGTGTTTATGCCATTGCCGTTAGCGTGATTATTATGGCGGCCTAGAAGTTCAAATAGAGGTTCAAATAGAATCTTAAAAGGAGATTGGTAAAAGAATGACACAGAGTAAAAAACGTTATTTAAACGCCAAAGAATATCAATTTTGGCAATCAAACAACCCATTGCATCAAGCTTGGGTTGCCAGCTTAAAAGCTAAGTTTAGTACTATTATTTGGCAGCCAAAAAACACTAAAGTAAGGATTGAAGTGGTGCTTTACAACACGGATTTAATTGAGCGGCCTGAATATTACAGCCGTTGAAAAAATTTACTTAGAAATTTCAAAGCGAGCCTTTTCTGTAGATATCTTTTCTATGTCTTATGCGAATAACCGTTACAATCACTTGCAACTCTTTAACCTCATAAATCACTCTATAATCACCCACTCTTAATCGATAATAAGGCGCTAAATCTCCGGCTAGTTTTTACCTATATAAGGATTATTTGGCAATTTTTCTTTAACTGTATTAATAATTTTTGTTGCCAAGTCTTACCAATTTTTTTAAATCCTTGATGACCTTATCATCAAATAACAGCTGGTAAGTTTTATTAGAGTCCAAGTACTTTTTTAAACTCTTCTGAGGTAATAAAGTTTTGGTCTGCAGCATTATTTCTGACTTGGGTTTCATATAAATCGGCTAAGTCTGCTTGGTAGTTCTTCAGCGCCTGTTTTACAAAAAAGCTTTTAGGGCGATGTGTCTCTTCAGACAAAGCTTGTAAGAAATCTTCTGTTTCTTTATCTAAACGAACGGAAAGCATAATTAATACCTTAAAAAAACAAATGTCATGCAAATATTACATGTATGACAACATTATTCAAGATTACTTAACACTTTGATTTAAAATATTTTTTAC
>JAASTL010000069.1 GCA_021767305.1 Piscirickettsiaceae bacterium
CTTTACAATGTCAACTACTCCCTGAGCAGATAAAGCGCTTGTTTCCAAGCCTGACTAATAAGGAAAAGCCTGATATAAAAATTGGTTCGGGACTGTCAGATAAGTTGCGCCAAGAGCCACCAAAAATCGGTAGCGTTATTACTTTTCAGTATTTTGGTTTAACTAAAAATGGCTGGCCTCGATTTGTTAGTTTTTTAAGAACTAGAAACCCGGCAACCTTTAATGAAGGCAAATAAAAAACCCCGCATTTGCGAGGTCTTAATTGTCTTAATTTTTCTGAGAACTTAACTGTTCATAAATGCTTCAATGCGATCCAAGGCATTAATCAAATTTTCCATACTGGTCGCAAAAGAGATTCGCATGTGTTTGTCAGCACCGAATGCAGAACCTGGAACGACAGCAACCAGTTGTTTTTCAAGAATCGCTTCCACAAATTCGCCATCAGTTTCAAAACCTTTCAGTTGCATTGCTTCGGCAATATCCATAAACGCATAAAAAGCGCCATCCGCATGTATACACTTAAATCCTAGTAAGGAGTTGATTCGGTCTACAACATACAAGTGGCGTTTTTTGAACTCGACTAGCATGGTCTGGATGCAGTCTTGTGATCCATTTAAAGCTTCTACCGCTGCGGCCTGAGAAATAGAGCACGGGTTTGAGGTGCTTTGCGATTGGACTTTACGCATCCCCGCGATTAATTCTACCGGGCCGCCTGCATAACCAATACGCCAACCAGTCATTGAGTAGGCTTTGGAAACACCATTCATAACGATAGTGCGATCATATAAATCAGGGCATACTTCTAGAATATTTACGAATTTAGCATCACCCAACATAATGTGTTCGTACATGTCGTCTGAGGCAATAATGATTTGTGGGTGTTGTTTGATTACTTCGCCAATTGCTTTTAGCTCTTCCGCAGAGTAGACCGCACCAGTTGGGTTTGAAGGACTGTTTAAAACCACCATTTTGGTTTTGGCAGTAATTGTCGCGCTTAGCTGTTCAGCAGTGATTTTAAAACCTTGATCAATACCAGCGTTAATAATGACTGGCACGCCGCCAGCCAGTAATGCCATATCCGGATAAGAGACCCAGTAAGGCGCAGGAATGATGACTTCATCACCATCATTTAAAACCGCTTGGCATAGGTTGTAAAAACTTTGTTTACCACCCGAAGAGACCAAAATCTGATTCATGCCATAATCAATGCCGTTATCACGTTTAAACTTGGCAATAATCGCTTCTTTGAGATCAGCGGTACCATCAACAGCGGTATAACGAGTTTGTCCATTTTGAATGGCAGCAATGCCTGCGGCTTTAATATGATCTGGGGTGTCAAAATCTGGTTCGCCAGCGCCCAAACTAATAATGTCTTTACCTGCGCGTTTGAGTTCTTGTGATTTTGCAGTGATTACAAGCGTAAGTGAGGGTTTTACACGATTGACGCGATCAGATAAATTGGCCATTGAAAGAGTTTCTCCAAAACTAATAAAAGAAGGCTAAATAGTTGACTAAATATGTTGCTAAAACATTTATTCTGTCGCAGAACGGGTTAATCTTGTTTTTGTGATTATTTCCGGTTCTGCATTCAGCAGTAACAAAATGTTTTTATTAATAAATTGGGTTTAACTGCATCAGATTTACAGTCGGCACTAAGGTATAATATGCAACCTAATTTTTACAGCCGGTTTGAGCTGCACTGTTGGCCGGGAAGAAAAACTAAATCAGCAGTCCCTGAATTAATATAAATGTAATTTCATTCTACTGGATTTTAGTGGTTTTTAAAGGAAATATTAAAGGTAAATCTTGTGTCAAAAGCGTTTCAATTAGTTTCTCAATATGAACCTAGTGGTGACCAGCCAAATGCGATTGCCGAATTGGTTGATGGCATTGAATCTGGCGAGGCTTACCAAACGCTTTTGGGGGTAACCGGGTCGGGTAAAACTTTTACTGTTGCCAACGTCATTAAAACTGTGCAAAGACCTACCATTATTTTGGCACACAATAAAACCTTAGCCGCCCAGCTTTATGGCGAAATGAAAGGGTTTTTTCCGAATAATGCGGTGGAATATTTTGTCTCTTATTATGACTACTATCAGCCAGAAGCTTATGTGCCAGCATCGGATACTTACATTGCCAAAGACTCTTCCGTAAACGAGCAAATTGAACAACTTAGGCTGTCAGCGACCAAAGCGTTAATGGAGCGTGAAGATGTGATTTTGATCGCCACCGTTTCAGCTATCTACGGTTTGGGAGATCCAGAAATGTACTTGAAGATGATTCTTCAGCTACGTTTAGGTGATCAAATCAGCCAAAGAGATATTCTTACGCGTTTAACTTCTATGCAATATACCCGTAATGATATTGAGCTCTGGCGCGGTACTTTTAGGGTTCGCGGTGATGTGATCGATATTTTTCCTGCTGAGGCAGAAGAGTATGCCGTCCGTATTGAGTTGTTTGATGATGAAGTGGAATCAATTAGTTGGTTTGATCCTTTAACTGGTGAGGTGCTGAGTAAGCCTACTCGCGTTACCGTCTACC
Source organism: Piscirickettsiaceae bacterium (assembly GCA_021767305.1). The sequence goes on from JAASTL010000069.1 coordinate 2,542, forward strand.
CTAAGTCACACTATGTTACGCCGCGCGAGCGCGTGTTGGAAATGGTGGAACAGGTTAAGGTTGAACTTAAAGCACGCTTGGAAGAGCTCCGTTCATTAAACAAGTTAGTCGAAGCTCAGCGTTTGGAGGAGCGTACTAAACTAGATATCGAAATGATGATTGAATTGGGCTATTGCACCGGTATAGAGAACTATTCCCGTTATCTTTCTGGCAGAGAGCCGGGCATGGCTCCGCCTACCTTAATGGATTATCTACCGAAAAATGCTTTATTGGTTATTGATGAGAGTCACGTCACCATCCCACAAATTGGTGGGATGTACAAAGGTGACCGGTCGCGTAAAGAAAATTTGGTTACCTATGGTTTCCGTTTACCTTCAGCGTTAGATAACCGACCCATGATGTTTGAAGAATTTGAACGCATTATGCCCCAAACCATTTTTGTCTCTGCCACTCCGGGTAAATATGAGGCAGAACACTGTTCAACTATTATTGAGCAGGTGGTGCGACCAACTGGGTTATTAGACCCGATTTTAGAAGTGCGTCCAGCCTCAACTCAGGTAGATGATCTGCTTGGTGAAATCAAATGGCGTGCTGAAGCGGGTCAGAGAGTTCTGGTCACCACGCTCACAAAGCGTATGGCAGAAAATCTTACCGAATATTTAGAAGATCACCAAGTCAGAGTGCGTTACATGCACTCCGATATTGATACGGTTGAACGTATCGAAATCATCAGAGATTTACGTTTAGGTGAGTTTGATGTGTTGGTAGGGATTAACTTATTGCGAGAAGGTCTTGATATCCCTGAAGTCTCTTTGGTAGCTATTTTAGATGCCGATAAAGAAGGTTTCTTACGTTCGGAGCGCTCCTTAATCCAAACCATAGGGCGTGCCGCTCGTAACGTTGAAGGTAAAGCCATCCTTTATGCCGATAAAATCACCAAATCTATGCGTACTGCGATTGATGAAACCGAACGTCGCCGAGCCAAGCAGGAAAAACACAACCAAGAACATGGCATTACACCGAAAGGCTTAAATAAGAAAGTGAGCGATATTTTGGAGGACTCGCCTTATGCAAGTAAATCCACAGGCAGCAAAAAAGCCGCAAAAGCTGCTGAAAAAACCGCTGAATACTCTTCTGCAAAAGGGTTAAAGCCAGCTGAATTGGCAGCCCAAATTAAAAAGCTGGAAAAACAGATGTACAAAGCCGCTAAAGAATTGGATTTTGAAGCCGCAGCGCAACTTAGAGATGAGATAAAAACAATGAAATCCTCTATGGTTGGTGTCGGTGATTTGGGATAGAATAAGCGATTGTTCTTATTTGGCCGACTCTAAATGAATCAAACATTCAGGTAGTTTTTCAGAGTTGACTACTTAAGTAATAAAATAGATAGCCGCGTGAACTCGGTTTAAACACGGTAATGATGGAAATAAAACAGAATTAGAATGAATCACCAGAAAACGTATACTCAATTAATCAAAAACCCACTGATTTTTATCATTGCTTTGTTGGCATTATGGAGCGGTCAGGTAAAGGCAAATAACCCTACGCAAATTGATAAGCAGCAACTTGAAGCTCAGGCAAAAACGTTTCAATCTGCTTTTGAGCTAGCTCAACAAGGTAAGTTGCAAAAGGCACTAGAAACTTGGAAAAACTTAGCCGCTGATTCTGTCATGATCCCTGAGTTAAAACGTGCGGTTGAAAACAATATTGCGGTGATTCTGATGGACCAAGGCCGTTATGAAGAGGCTAAGCAACATTTTAATGCAGCGATTAAGGCGAATGCTCAGCTTGCAACGACCATTGATAATCTCAACAAAATCTATGCTTACGATGCTCGACAAGCCTATAGCAAGGTGTTTAAAGACACTGAAGTGACTGCACCGCGTGGAGAGATGCTATTTTTTGATGTCAAAAAAGCTGAGCTGCCGAATGATAAGGTCATCACCGATATTCGTTTTGCAGACAGTTCAACCGTTGTTTTAAAGGCGACCGAAGCTTGGCGTAATGCGTGGCAAAACCAAGATATCAAAGCCTATTTAAGCTTTTATGATGAGCAAGCGTTTATCCCCAAAGGGGGAATGAGTTATGAAACTTGGAAGTCAGGACGTTACAGAAGTGTGCAAGGTCCTGAATTTATTAAGGTTGCAACTGATAACGTGAAAGCAGCCGTTATCTCGAGTGATTTAATTCGAGTAAGTTTTTATCAAAAATATGAATCAGACCGTTTTAAAGACGACATCAATAAAGTGCTGCTCTGGCAGAAGGGCGCAAACGGCTGGAAAATTGTGCAAGAGGTTGTAATTTATACCGATGAATAAACCACTATTCAAACCGCTATTCAAATCGCTATCTAGGCCGCTACTGCTGCCAAATGCATCACTGTATACCGCAATAGGGTTACTGGGTGTTTCACTACTCAAAACGCCTCTAGCCATAGCGGATTCTGTTGTGCTGACTGAACAGAAAATGTTGGCTGGGTTAACCGCTTTAAGTCAATTAGATATTGAACAGGCCGTCAGTTCTTTTAGTGAGATTAGCTCTGAAAATCCAAAGTATAAGCTTGCGCATCTTGTAGCGGCGGATTTGCAGGCAATTAAATCGGGCCAAAAAAGCCTGCTGAATGAAATTCATCGCAATCACTCCCGCTCGGTTGAAAAGCTGTTGGATGAAGCTGAGGTGAGATGGCAGTTTTCTAAGCGTGATTATGTCAACTCGAATGAGTTTAACCATTTAGTCCTTAAGAGCGCTCAACAAAAACACATGATTCTAGTGAGCATAGAACAGAGCCGCCTGTTTTTATTTGAGCGAAATGCCCAAGGTAAAATGACTCAAGTTGCTGACTATTACGTGACCATTGGTCGCAAGGGGAGTGGTAAGCAAAAAGAGGGAGATTTAAGAACGCCAATAGGCGTTTATCACATGGTTGACTTACTACCAGGTGAGGAGTTACCAGACCTTTATGGTGTGGGGGCTTTGCCAATTAATTACCCCAATGATTGGGATAAGAAAAATGGTAAAACCGGTTCAGGAATTTGGTTGCACGGTGTGCCTCAAGATACCTACACTCGCCCACCGCGAGCCAGCCGAGGTTGTGTGGTGTTGAACAACGATGCAATGAATCGATTACTTACCAAGTACGATGTGCCTTTCTCAACGCCTGTTATTATCTCGGATAAATCCTTGCCTGAGTTGGGTATAGTACCAAGCAAAAATAGTATTCTTGCAGAAATAAAATCTTGGTTAAAAGATCACCAGCATGATGTTTCTTGGGACAAAGTAAGTGTCTACCGTTACCCGAATGAAAAGGGACTATATTATGTGACTTTCCCGGATAAAGCGGGGCAGAATTTAGTGCATCAGTACTGGGAACTCAATGAGAGTGGAAAGTGGCAGGTGGTTTTACAGTCGCATGATCTGTTAAATATACCGAACGAGAAAGTGGAAAAGAAAGCTTAAGCTCATTCTTAGCTGACTGGTTATTTCACCTAACAAATAAAAACCTTTCATAGTCTAATTGCTATGAAAGGTTTTTTTCATTTTGATACTTAAAAACGGGCACCGACAAAAAGCATTGTTATTATGCATTGGGTTAATTTGCTGTTAACTTCTTACCCA
>JAASTL010000070.1 GCA_021767305.1 Piscirickettsiaceae bacterium
ACATCTTGCTGTTTAAAACCATCATCTTCAAAATTGTCGGCGGTTTTATTGAGGGGTCTTACACTGCTGAAACCGTCGGTATCGACGCTAGCAAAATCAATGGCGAAATCAACTTGTTCATTAGCTGCGCCAAGATTGGTTGCCAATTTCAAAAAGTTATCCGAACCTCGTTCAATATTAAACTGAGCGCGTGATTGACCTTTTAAGGTGATGATATTAATAACACCGCCAGAGGCATTGGCACCCCAAACACCCGATTGCGGCCCTTTGAGGATTTCAATACGTTCAACATTATCGAGTTGAATATTGGCCACATTCGCGCCAATACCCGCTGGATCAGTCTGTTCAACACCATCTATTAAAATCAGTACTTGATTGGCAGAGGATGAAGCACCGCGAATAAAAATTGAGCTGGTTTTACCTAGACCGCCTGTGGTTTTAATCGTGATGCTAGGCTGAGTTCTCAGCGCATCTGTCAACGATTGATAACCTTTTTGTAAAATTTCGTCACGATAAATGACACTCAGAGAAGAGGTAACGGTACTTAGGGTTTGTGAGGTGTTGTTGGCACTGACCACAATATTGTCGAGTTCATCTGCGTGTACGCAACTGATGCTAGAACTGGCGCAAATGATGGCGAGTGTTAGTTTAGAAAATTTCATGATATTCCTTCAATTCATTGAATAAAGTTTCAAGTAATGAACGAAGGCAAACGGTTAAACACAAGTAAAACAATGGTGTTACTTGGTTTAAATAGATAAATTACTTTGACACCTTAAGCAAAACTTTGTCAGTAAAGTTTTTGTAAAGCGTGTATTTGGCTTATCTCCGCATTGCCCACCGCAATCGGGGTTAGATGTAGTTGATAACAAAGTTAACTCCATCTTTCCAAAGGCCGGTATCCGGGCTTAAGAGCAGTTTCTTTGCACCTTCCCGATATGGCTGCTTGCACATACCAAATCAGTGGTTGGAGGATAAACCAACAAAGTTTTCTCTATTACCGTTGCGGGGGCAGCGCTAGAATTGAATATGCATTCGCACTAGTCTTCCCGTTTAACATTTGATTGTTTTAAGCACAACAATCAATGCACCTTTGGAAGCGCGCATATTACCAATAATCGGCTTTATGCGCAAAACTAATAAAAGTTATACTTTTGAATAAAAGGGTAATTTGAATTGGGTTTATGAAAAATAAGCGGATTTTTCGTTTTCGTAAGTTTCAATGAGTGCATCAATAGCATTCTGGTCATAATCTCTTAAGCCGCTTAGCAGCATGGTTTTATAACCGCTACCTACTTTTGTCTCATCATCAAGAATGTCAAAGTTTAAGGTTACAGTGCCGCGTTTACCGTTCACCTCTAACTGTGAGCTCGAAAACTCTAGTACAGGCTGGGTTAAATCCATGGTCTCAAATTCGAAGCCCATGCTTTCATACATGACCATTGGGCGCGCAGGGTTAATCATCATCTGATTTTCTTGCATAAGAGGTACTAAAAGGTGGGGGAAACTGTGCCCAGAAAAGGCGACATAAGACTTAATAAAGCTCTCTATCACGCTTGAATTTTCGCTGATTTCACCATTGGCGGAGATTTCAATACAGGTCTTGTCGTTTCCATCTTTGATTTCCATCTCATTTTCAGGACTTACTGGAAAAATGATTTGGCTCTCTTTGCCCAACATACCGGTAAATTTAAATGCCATGTTTTGTCTTAGACCAAGACGGTTTAGTGTCAAAGAAAAAAGCAGATCACCCGGAATTAAAAAGCGCTTGTTATCTGGATTATGTAGCGGGTTAAAGTCATCACAGACTTGTTTTGCAAACTGGCTTGCCTGATCAGGCGTAATACAAATAATTTGGTCGTTTGCGGTATGAAAAGCGTCTAAAAACATGGTGTCTCTTTTGGTGGAAATCAAATAAAGCGCAAATCATACTTAAATTATTGAAAATAATCGAGTTTAAAGACAAATTTATTGGATCTTGTATTTAATGGTCTTTCATTCAATTTTTAGTTGATCTAGTAAAATCTGAAATTTAGGCGGTACTTTAAAGACTTCAACGCTTTCTCTTGGCCAAGCCATGCCTATACCGATTACTTTTTCAGGAGCGATTAACATGGCTCTTATGACGGTTTGCGGGCCAAATTTACGGTTATTAAAGAAGTAGCTACTGCACTCAAATGCGAGTCCAGAAATGCTTAAATTGAATTCGCCATCTTTAGCGCATTCATTGTCTAAATTGAACATACGGGCAAAAAATTCTGCTTCAGCAAATTCGTAGTTATATTCCAAGTTAGAATCTTTAAGGCTTAAATCCAATGAGAAAGAAGCGCCGTCTTTTTCAGAGAAAATACCAAATAAACAGCCTTGTTGGTTGTCATGACCATCATTCACTAAGCGCCAGGCATTTTCATTAAAACGGATACTTATTTGATGAAATTTTGATTGCCATTTTCCGTGATATAACGCTTCGTTGATTGGGTTTTGCAATGTCTTTCCTATGTTGTGTTTGCATTTCAGGGAATGCTTATGGTTCTGAAAAAGGAGGGTAATTCTTGTAAAATGAGTAGTCGACTAAGTAAGTCTTTTCCAATTTAATTGGAGGTAAAGACCATGTCAAGATTCTATAAAAAACAACTCGCTTTTAAACCATTTTTTAGGCTGATTTTCCTTTTTTTGGGTTTGCTCGTTTTATCTACACGCCTCTATGCGTCGCCTGTTAATGTCAATATTGCGGCAGCACAAGATGTTGCCGAAGCGCTCGATGGAGTGGATATTTATCTCGCAGAATTGATTGTAATGCAGTGTGAAATTCAGACCTGTGATTCGCCAGAAGATATCAGGCATTTACGTGGGCTAACCTCACAATTGTATGACAAGATTAAAGTGGATTTAAGGTTTGAAATCATGCACCGTGGGATGGATTTGGATGATGATTGTTAACTTGCGCAAGTTTATTCGGTTTGGTTTTACAAAATTTTTGCTTCCACCTGTGCTTAAACTTTAGCAGCTGCCTTGCGTATTTGTTGCAACCACTCCTGTCGTTGGCTGTCGGTTAAGTTATCTATTGAACCAATCAAGGTTTGCTGCACAGGGGAGATACCGCAGAATTTGAGGATATTGCGTTTTAAACTTCTCAAACTGTGTGACAAGTAAAACCATTTATAGATAAATGCCGGCATCACCCATGGTGATAATCACATGAGCGCTTCGTCCAGTGAGCATCTTTTGCGGAAATTGGTTGCGATTTCCTGTGCTTAGTGCAAAGCCGGGGCGAAAAGTTTGTTCTAAAAATGCTTTTAATATGGCGGGCATCGTACCTAACCATAGTGGATAGATAATAACCAAGTGATTTGCCCAGAGAATATCATCCTGTGCCTGTTTGATATCTTCGCTAATGACACCGTTTTGATACTCATCTTCATTATGAAGAAACTTAAATTCTAAATGTGCAACTTGAATTAAACGCACTTCATGTCCGGCATCCACAGCTGCTTCTTGATAGGCATTGGCGAGCGCATGGTTGAAATGAACCGCTTGAGGGTCAGGGTGACCTTGAATAATGGTGATTTTCTGTTTAGTCATAGCACAATACTCTTACAGTAAGGTTTTCAAGTTTCTACAAGTAAACTAGCTTAACCAGCCTATAGCAAACGCAAGCCTTTGAAATACTATTAAATGGACACTTGAATTAAATATATACCGCTTTTAAATCAAAAGCGATTAATAAGTTGACTTGTATTGAGGTTGCTGCCGTTTAAACAGAGCTGAAAACCTTAGTTAGAGAGTGATTTCCTTAGCAAAGCACATCCTAATTAATGCTATAATCAGCGCCATTATTTTTCCAAATTACAACTCTATTTTTACAGGTTTAAAAAGTCGATGAGCAATAAAGGCGCAGTAGAACGTCCAATCAATTTTATTCGTAATATCATTAACGATGATTTAGAAAATCAACGTCACACTGAAGTTCATACGCGTTTTCCGCCGGAACCAAACGGCTATTTGCATATTGGGCATGCTAAATCGATTTGTCTAAATTTTGGTTTGGCTGAAGATTACCAAGGCAAATGCAATTTACGCTTTGATGATACTAACCCTGCAAAAGAAGACTTGGAATATGTTGAGTCCATTAAGCAAGATGTGCAATGGCTGGGATTTAATTGGGCGGGAGATATTTGTTATTCATCCAATTATTTTGAACAGTTTTATAACTATGCAGTTGAGCTTATTAATAAAGGCTTAGCTTATGTCTGTTTCTTGAATGCGGAAGAAACACGTGAATACCGCGGTAACTTAAAAGAACCAGGTAAAAATAGCCCATATCGCGACACTTCACCAGCAGAAAACTTAGCGCTTTTTGCCAAAATGCGTAATGGTGAATTTAAAGAGGGTGAGTGTGTGTTGCGCGCTAAGATTGATATGGCATCTTCTTTTATGTGTATGCGTGATCCGACTTTGTACCGTGTTAAATTTGCACACCACCATCAGACTGGTGATGCCTGGTGCATTTACCCAATGTACGACTTTGCCCATTGCATTTCGGATGCGATTGAAGGCATTACCCACTCTTTGTGTACCTTGGAGTTCCAAGACAATCGCCGTTTATATGATTGGGTGCTAGATAATTTAGACGATTTCAATAAACCGGATCGGCCACATCAGTACGAGTTCTCACGTTTAAATCTTGAATATACGGTGATGTCTAAACGTAAGCTGCATCAGTTGGTGGATGATAAATTGGTTGAAGGTTGGAATGACCCACGCATGCCGACCATTTCAGGTATGCGCCGTCGAGGTTATACGCCAGCTTCATTAAGAGATTTTGCTGAACGTATTGGTATCTCGAAAGTCGACTCAATGACTGAAATGGGTATTTTAGAAGCCGCTGTACGTGATGACCTAAATGTGGTGGCACCGCGTAGCATGGCGGTGATTAATCCACTTAAAGTGATTATCGAGAATTATCCAGAAGGCGAAGTAGAAGCGCTGCAAGCACCGATTCACCCACAAAATGAAGCCATGGGTAAACGTGAAATTTTCTTTAGTCGCGAGCTCTATATCGATCAAGACGATTTTGTGGAAACCGCTCCTAATGGTAAATACAAACGTTTAGCGGTAGATAAAGAAGTGCGCTTAAGAAATGCCTATGTCATCAAAGCCGAGCGTTTTGAAACTGATGCCGAAGGCAATTTCACCACAGTTTATTGCACCTATGATCCAGAGACCTTAGGTAAAAACCCGGCAGATGGTCGAAAAGTGAAAGGGGTGATTCACTTTGTTGAAGCCACTAAAGCTTTACCTGCGGAATTCAGACTTTATGATCGCCTGTTTACAGTTGAGAACCCAGCTAAAGAGGCTGATTTTGAAGCAGTCATAAATTCAGAATCATTGATTGTTAAACACGGCTTTGTAGAACCTAATATGCAAAACTCTGCTGCTGAGTTAGCTTATCAATTTGAACGTGAAGGTTATTTCTGCCGTGATAATCAAGCCGGTGAGGCGCAAATCTACAATCGCACGGTTGGATTGCGTGATACTTGGTCGCAAAAATAAATTATTTGATAAAAGGCGTAAGCAACTATGAAAATATGTGGTGTTGAATTAACCGGAAATGATGCGGTCATCAGTTTGCTTACCGAGCAAGATGGTATGTTTGTTTTGCCGGATTGCCGCGTTAGACGTATTAGCTGCAAAAATCCAGACGATCGCAGCGAACTGCGTTATTTTCAAAAGACGTTTGTGCAATTACTGCAAGACTATCAAATTGAAGTCGTTGTTATCAAAGAGCGTATGAAAAAGGGTAAGTTTGCTGGAGGTGCCAATGGTTTTAAGTTGGAAGCCGCAATTCAATTAATTGATGGATATAATGTGGTTTTAATGTCATCGACCAAGCAAAAAGAGCATTTAAAGCACTATCCACTTCCTATATCTTTTGCTGAAACAGGGCTAAAAAAGTTTCAGGAAACGGCCTTTATGGCAGCTTTTTCTTATTATGCTAGCCAGCATGAGTGGTAAAGCTGATTTAAGTTGTTCTAACTAAAAAAGCCAACGTTAAGTTGGCTTTTTTGTGCGTGTGACTTTTTCGACTTTTTTATAGGCCTTTGACGACTTCGAGCATTGCCTCAGC
>JAASTL010000071.1 GCA_021767305.1 Piscirickettsiaceae bacterium
ACCTGTGTGGATGCCTCTGAACTCGCATTAGATGGTGTTGATCATAATGCTGCTTTGAATGGGGTTGCAGAAAAAATGACAACCATTCAGGGCAATGCGTTTGAAGTGCTCAGCGCTTTACGCACAGAAGGCTTTAAATATGATGTGGTGATTGTTGATCCACCGGCCTTTATTAAGCGCAAAAAAGACTTTAAAAAAGGCTTTGAAGCTTACCGCCGCATTAATGAGTTAGCCATGCGAGTTTTGGAAAAAGACGGCATTTTGGTTTCTGCTTCCTGCTCACATCACTTAAGTCGTGACGATTTATTGAAATCGGTGCAATCAGCGGCACGCCATATTGATCGTAATGTACAGCTGTTTGACCAAGGTCACCAGGGGCCGGATCATCCGGTGCATCCGGCCATTCCTGAAACCGAATATATCAAAACCCTATTTTTCAAAGTTTCGCCAAGTTGGTAAATGAAATAGATTATTTAACGATATGCAAAAAACATCACACGTTCTCACTGCTCAAGATCGATTGCAACAGCTCATTCCAAAAGCCTGTTTTTGGGATGAAGTAGAGCAAGAGTTGTATGTGGACGCCCGTAAAACCTTTCCTAAAATCGGTGTCTTTACCATTTTAGGCTGGGAAAGAATGATGTTTGATGCTAACCCCATTCCAACATACCCCGAATTCTTTAAAGTCATGGTCTGGCCCAAACAAGGTCAGTTTACCGAGTGGCTAAAACAGATACCTCAATGGGTTCGCGATAGTTGTGCTTTGTTTCCAAGTCATCAAATGACGTTACTGCATTACGCCGGTAAATATCCACAGGTTTTAGAACTGCTAGACCATGCCCCAATGCTTGCTTGGAAGTTGGTTAAATCAGGGTTAGATGAACCTGAAATCGTGGCTTTAATGGCGGGTAAACGTCTAGATATTGCCGCATCCATCGGTTGGCCAGGCAAGGCAGAAACAGTGAAGTTCTTGACTAATCTGCGCCTGCGCTGGGTTGATCAGCACATCGCGGATCAAGTCGAAGTTTGTTTGCTGGATGAGAAGCGGTTAAGCGCACTACAAGAGTTGCCACGCATTAATTCTATGGCGTTGACTTTAGCGGCACGTTTCCCTGAGTTAATCGGCAGTAAATTGCACCATGCTTTAGCGCAGTTACCATGCCGACCCATGCAGTGTCAAAGCATGGTGGCTTTATTAGAAGATGCCTATGCATTGGCCAATTTCTTAGGTTTCGAAACAGCCAATAAAGAGCGTATTGGGCAGTGTCGTTATTTAAGCGAAGTCACCCAACTTTATAATGTTTGGTTAGAGAGTTACCTGCAAAATCAAACGAATGAAGATTTAGGGTTTGAGTTATTACATCTTTCAGAGACACCGCAACCGGTTTTAACGTTAAATGCCTGTTTGGCTTTAGCAAAACAGCAAGAGCACGCTTGGTTTATTGATTATTCTGCCAACCCTGAAAAAGACAAAGCACAGCTCTATGCTTGGCAAGATGAGGAGGGCGTGTGGGCAGCATTGGTTTCCACCCATCTACCGGAGCAACCGTTGGAAGCAAAGCAGCTTGAGAAAACGCATGGTGTCATTCGAGTACGTGGTTTAGAAAACGGTTTGCCAGGTGCTAAACAGCTTTCAACTTTGCATTTGTGGCAAGCACAGCAGTTAAAGCAAACGGATTAACTTTCTGATTGTTTATTGCAACAAGGAATTTACATCTCTAAGTTGAGAAGCCCTTTTGACATAAATACTACGCCAGATTTTTCATGATGGGCTTCTCGTTACTTTTTACTATTCGGTTAAAAGTAACCAAAAAGCGAACCCCGCTGACACAATCGATTTTACTAAGCTTGTCTGCTCACATTCCAGAACTCGCTGCGCTCAAACAGCTGGAATGCTTAACCGCATCCTTCGCTAAGTAAAAGAGCGATTATTTACAGAGGGGCAGAGGGCGTCAACCGATAACTCATCTAAATTTCTCGCACATTCCATCGACAAACGCCAAAATCCCCTCGTAATAAATTGTGCAAGAGTTCTTGGTGTAGTGAACGTTTAAGAAACGATGCTGTTTGAGCGTAGTTTACGAAGCGACTTCAGCGTTTTCAGTGAGCAAACTTAGAACTTGCCAATTTATGGAGCGGGGTGCCTTTGTTTGCTTACTTTATTGGGCAAGCAATAAAGTAAGGGGAAGCCTTTAGTTTCATAAAAGGCAAAGAGTAATGTCAAAAAGGCTTCTCAATTGAATATCTAGATTTTGAGTAGTTTTGTCAGAGACTGTTTTATTCCAGTGGTTAAAGTATTTAATTGCGCTTGCGGAATATTATAAGCAGGCATGGTATAGACCAATTTGCCAAAAGGTCTGAGCCAAATGCCATTTTCTATGGCAGCAGACTGAACCTGAGGGCCTAAATCACTTCTTTGCAATTCAATCACCCCAATCGCACCCAAAACACGAACATCGGCAACGCCATGCATTTCTTTAAGCGGCATTAAGGTCTCAATAAAATGCTGTTCAATGCGAGCAATATTGTCTTGCCAAGGTGAGGCCAATAACACATCAATATTGGCACTGGCTGCAGCGCAGGCGAGTGGGTTGCCCATAAAGGTTGGGCCGTGAGCGAGTATCCCCGGCTGGCCTTGGCTAAGCGTGTCGCTAATGTGTTGGGTCGCTAGAGTAGCGGCTAAAGAGATATGTCCACCAGTTAAAGTTTTACCTAAACAGATAATATCTGGGCTAATACTTGCCCATTCACAGGCAAATAATTTACCTGTACGCCCAAAACCAGTTGCGATTTCATCGGCAATTAGCAACACACCATAGTCATTGCATAGCTCACGAAGGCGTTTTAAATACTCAGGGCGATAAAAACGCATACCGCCTGCGCCTTGTACAATGGGTTCAATAATCACCGCTGCGATTTCATGTTTATGCTGTTCTAGAGTGGCAGCAAAAGCATCAATATCCAAATTGTCGGACTCAATAGCAAAGCCCATTTCAGGTGCGGGAGCAAAGATATGGTGGCTGAGTACATTATTAAATAGGCTATGCATACCATTCACAGGGTCACACACCGCCATAGTGGCAAAGGTGTCGCCGTGATAACCATTTTTAACGGTTAATAAACGATTCTTTTCTGGCTGGCCTTTACTAATCCAATATTGCATGGCGAGTTTGATGGCCACTTCTACCGCTACCGAACCAGAGTCTACAAAAAACACTTTCTCCAAGCCTGCAGGTGTGAGTTGCACTAGGCGTTTAGCCAGTTCGATTGCGGGCTCATGGGTCAATCCGCCAAACATAATATGTGGCATGGTATCGATTTGCTTATGCATCGCTTGTTGTATTTGCGGGTGATTGTAGCCATGCAGTGTGGCCCACCAAGAAGACATGCCATCCACCAATTCAGTACCATCGGCTAAAGTAATTATGGAGCCTTGAGTTTTAGCCACGCCAATCGCTGGCATATCGGCAGGCATTTTGGCATAGGGGTGCCAAATATGTTGTTGGTCAAAAGCGAGAAGTTCGGTCCAATCTGTCAAAATGTTTCCTGTTGATTTGGTTTAACTCTGACTAAATTCTTTAAGGGCGATAGGGTTTAGTCTTGGTTGCTATTTTACACAGCTGCTTTTTATGGTTGGTTGCTGATTATAGCGCATTCAATATGGCTATTCTGTGACCGCTTGAGTTGATTTTCGGTTTTTAATGAATTAATGATTTATTAAAAAGTTATTACAAAGGGAGTTTTATTATTACCAGGGTAAAAGTTCGTATTTTCTGGTGTTATACTTGCTTGCAATTTTATCCTGTTTCATAACAGAAATTTATGAACACGAATTCGCATACTATAGGTAAGAATTTTTTATGATTACTTTGAATCAAAGCCATGAATTAGTTAGACAGATCTATCACGAAGCTTATGCTACCCCCCTTAATGATTTCAAAAAGGTCTGCTTTGATCTATTAGCTCAAGCTTTTGAGATTGATAGCGGTACGTGGATTACGCGTTGTGAGAGAGCGTCGCCTTTTTATGAGCAAGAGGCCTATACCCACCAGTTACCGGTTGGTTTTATGGAAGATTACCATCAGCTCTCGACAGTCTCTACCCAAGTGCAGCAGGTGTTTGGTTTTATGATGGGGAACTTGGGCAAAACCATGGATATTCTTGATGTAGTGCCAGCGGATGAATGGTATGGCTCTGATATGTATAAACTTTATTGTGAAAAGTTCAACTTGCATCACTCTTTAATGACGGTCACGGCTAACCCGGTGAATCAAGCTATTAATGTCGTGACTTTTGCGCGCCATAACCCTGATAATGCTTTTAACCAAGAAGAAAAGCAGTGTAAAGAGTTTGTGGTGCCGAATTTAGTGGAGGCGATGCGCGTTAATATTTTTAACTCGTTTCATAAAGGCGGTAAAGAGAGTGCTTATAGAGCGGTGTTTGATCGCTATGGGAATTTGCTTGAAGCCGAAGAAGGGTTTTTAAAGCTTAGCCAAACGTTTAGCTTGCTAAATGATTCCAAATTACTACTCGATGTTTCTGATGCTAAAGGTCATTATGAAACGGATGAGTATGAAGTTGATTATCATAACCATAATGGATTAGTGTTTGTTGAGCTGCAAACCGCACCCTTATTAAACCAACTCAGCACCAAGCAAAAACAAGTTTGTGAATTTTTGATAGAGGGGCACAGCAATAAGGAAATTGCACGAGTCATGAACCTCTCACCCAATACGGTCAATAATCACCTTAAAGAGGTTTATAAGGTCTTGAATGTGAACAACCGTCAACAAGCCACCGCTTATTTGATGAGACAAACCTTTTAAGCTTGGTTCAAACGCTATGCCTTTCTTGCAGTTATCGCAAAAATCCGAATATCAATCTCTAGGTGAAACAGTGGCTAAATTCTATCACCACTCGCAAGGGGGGAGTTTGCAGGAATTTAAGCACCACTGTTACGAATTACTGAATGACATGGTTCCGCTTGGGCCCTGTTTTTGGGTGGTTGAACAGGACCAGCACGTTTTCTCTGCGCTTGATTTTTCAATGCCCACGCAAGCTGCTAATTTACCGTTAGAAACGTCTCTATCAGAATTATGGCAGGCGTTTCAATTACAAATACCCGAGCAAACATTGACTGCCCTTAAACCAAGTTTAATAAAAGAGTTAGATGGCAAACTTTTGGTTGGACATTGGTTTTTAGAGCCACAAGGTATTCGTCACCATTTTGGGTTTTCACCGCAAAACCCGCAGTTACCTTTTACTGCAGAGCAAATAGAGCTGTTGCATAGTGTTGTCCCCCATTTAATGGAGGCTTTTCGACTGCACTGTTTGGCACAACATCGGGTTTCGTTGAATTCACAAAATTTTTATTTTGGAGTCTGTGAGAAATCAGGGCGTTTTATTGAAGTGGATGAGGGTTTTGCGCCTATTGTTGAACACCATAAAACAGAATTGCTCGGAGTGATGGGCACGACAAAAAAAGGTGAAAAACCTTTTGTTAGATTAACTGAAAACGGAGTTTCAGTATTACTCAGGCTAGAAGCCATATTGGATGTGGTGTTCTGTCAGGCAATGAGTTTGCCACCACAATTTAATGCATTAACCAATAAAGAATTGGAAGTCTGTTTTTATTTAAAGCAGATGATGCCTAACCAAAAAATTGCTGACGAGATGAAGATTTCGCCTAAAACGGTGGAAAATCATTTGGCGAATATCTATGAAAAGTTAGGTGGTCTATCACGTTCAGAATTACTGGTAAAGTTGCTTAAACAGAAAAGGCGCCATTCAGCGCCTTAAGAAATAAACATGATTTATAGATTATTACATTTTAGCAACACCGCCGTCAGTAGCAATTGTCGCATCAGGAGTTGGTTCTAATGCGCACTCTGTTGGCGTTACCAAGGTGGTGTTTTCGTAGATGATTTCACAACTTGGTTTTTCATCATAATAACGATTACTGTAGGTTTCTTCTGCCACCCAAGTCGAATAGTCATTGACTTGGTTATTGGCGTCTAGGTAATTAAAGTCGGCGGCATTGGCTGTA
>JAASTL010000072.1 GCA_021767305.1 Piscirickettsiaceae bacterium
ACTGAAGACTGAGTATTTTCATCCACTGTAAAAGCCATATCGATACCCATTTTTTCCAACTGTACATTAACGGCTGAAAGTTGTTCCGATGTGGCTATTCCAGTTTCCTGCTGAGTTTTCTGTGTCGGAGAGACGACTGATGACTCCGGCAACTTCTCCACCTTTTGTGGAGCCTGCTGCGCAGGTTCCACTTTGGTCTGAGCCGTTGCTGGTGACGATAAAGATTGAATATCCATATCAGTCCCTCCGTTAATCACTTAGCGAGCTTATCGAAGTAGAGATAAGACGTTCTGTGAGTTCTGGTTCGCTTGACTCAACATACTCATACCTGCCTGCTGTAGAACTTGCGAACGAGCTAGTTCTGCAGACTCTTTAGCAAAGTCGGCATCCTCAATTCGCGAACGTGCAGCTGACATGTTTTCATTAACGTTCGCCAAGTTAGATACAGTCGACTCTAGACGGTTCTGTACCGCACCCCATGAAGCTCGCTGAGTATTGATTGTAGAAAGAACCGCATCAATAACTCCAACAGCAAATGAGGCCACAGATGTACCGGCCGCACCACTCACAAGGTTAATACTTTGAATATTTGTTCCAGTTCCTCCTGAAAGGGCACTGATACCAAAGTTCAAAGCACTGACTGATACCTTATTATCAGCTCCAAGATCGTAACCTACATGAAACACTTGGTTTGCAGAATTTTGTGACGCTGCACTATTCAGAATTTTTTGATCATTAAACGTAGTTGTCTGAGCAACACGGTCAATTTCCAATTTCAACTGATCAAACTCAGTATCCATCTGTGCACGGTTTTCTGCAGTATAAGTACCGTTTTGTGCCTGAACACCTAACTCACGCATACGTTGAAGCATGTTGACTACTTCTTCAACCGCACCATCCATAGTTTGTACCATTGAGATACCATCATTCGCATTTTTAATTGCTTGATCAGTACCCATGATTTGTGATGTCATTTTGGTTGTGATCGCTAAGCCAGCCGCATTATCTGCAGCCGAGTTGATCTGTTTACCAGAAGTCAATCGTTCTTGTGCTTGGCTTTGAGCCAAACTTGTTTGTTCAAGAATACGGTTCGCATTGAGCGAGCCCATATTGGTGTTGATTACCATTGCCATGATATATCTCCTTTTTTACAAAGATGTTAGTTTTACCCTTGTGGGTTTTTCTAACTTATATCCACTAATTTAGTGAATTATATTTTTGGGTCAAAGACCCAAAACTGATATGGCTCTTTCAACTCTTCAACTTACTTCTACTGAAGCAGCTGCATCACATTTTGTGATTGTTGATTCGCCTGACTCAGCATGCTCATTCCAGCCTGCTGTAGTACTTGTGTTCTTGCGAGGTTTGCACTCTCTTTGGCAAAGTCCGCATCCATAATGCGTGATCTCGCTGCATTCATATTTTCATTTACGTTTGCTAAGTTCGATACGGTTGAATCTAAACGGTTCTGTACCGCACCCCATGCAGCTCGTTGAGTATTAATGCGTGATAACACAGCATCAATAACACCAACAGCTCTTGATGCTACAGATGCACCACCTGCAGCACCACTCACAAGGTTTACATTACCAATAGTAGAAGTGGATAAACCCCCATTAAGTGCACTAATTCCAAAGTTAATAACACTGACCGAAATTTTGTTATCGTTACCTAAATCCCAACCAACATGAAACTTTTGGTTATCAGAGTTTTGTAATGCTTCACTGTTTAAAATCTTTTGATCATTAAAGGTAGTAGTCTGCGCAACACGATCAATCTCTAGTTTTAATTGATCAACCTCTGTATCCATTTGAACTCTGTTTTCTGCAGTATAAGTACCGTTTTGTGCCTGTACGCCTAATTCACGCATACGTTGTAGCATTGTGACAATCTCTTCAACCGCACCATCCATGGTTTGCACCATACCGATTCCGTCATTTGCATTTTGAATCGCTTGGTCAGTACCGCGAATTTGAGATGTCATTTTTGTGGCTACCGCCAAACCTGCTGCATCATCTGCAGATTTATTGATACGTAGACCAGAGGTTAGTCTTTCCATCGCAGTTGCTTGATCTTTAGATGTACCATCTAAAGTACGAACCGCGTTTAACGAACCCATATTTGTGTTAATTACCATTGCCATGATGACTCTCCAATGTGTGTTACTTAGTGTGTTTAAATTTTGTTTTTTAAATGGGGCTGTTCCGCCCCTCAATTCTTTTAACGACACTAAATTGGAAAGCTTTAGAGTTTTTTTAACTTTTTTAGCAATGAATCGATGTTTTTACATAAATAGTCGACTAAATAACACCAATCACAATAAAAAAGCCGCTCTGAAAGCGGCTTTGGAAAGAAATAAGAGTAATTGATTTATGATGCTAATAGACGTTTTAATTCACTACTATTAGCATCTAGTTGCTGGATTTGGGCAACCGCGTTTTTAAAAATTTGCAACTGATTAAGTTCTTTTGCCAAATCTGCCAACTTAACCCAAACTAAAATGTTTTGCGGTTTGTCCTGCAAATAGACTTGATAAACTTGCAAGGCCATCTCTTTTTGACCTAATAAGGCCATATAGTCGGCAAAATTTACCAAATACTCTTTAGAAAAAGGCACCAAATTCTGCAGGCTTTGCAACACTTTATCGTGATCTCTAGCTTGCAAGGCAAAATGCAGCACACGTTTTAAGGCAAACATTTTCAAGTTGACATGACTGATTCTTTCATACATTGCTAATGCTTGACTTTCTTCATTCTGAAACTCACACAACATTGCTTGAGCCATAATAATTAGTTGATCATTTAGTTCACTTTGTTCTTTATTTTCAAGCATTGATTTTAGATTTTCTAGCTCTGAAACATTTTGCTCATCAAACGCTTTAAACATTTTTGCAAATATATTTGAAACATCTGATGCTCTTTTTTTAAGGTTTAAAGCTTGTTGAGTATCTTTTAGCTCTATTTCTGATTTAAATAACTCTTCAGCCTTTTGCCAATCCTTAGAATCGTTTACTGTCGATTCATCTACATCATGTATTTTTTTCCAAATAAGATGACGGCCAATTTCATCACGCTCCTGCCACTTTGGTAGAAGCAAGGTTAGATCAGTTTCATCCATTTCCAATAATCTAAATTTTAGAGTTTGAATGGTGCTATCAAGTGATTCAATAAACTCCGTAGTAGATTTAGACATCGCCAAAAAATATTCTTTAAGGAAGAACTGTTGCTCTTCAACACTCATATTTTTTTCGTCTTCCACCGGCTTCATAACATTACTGAAATTGCCATAACCAAACTGAAATAACATAACCGCTTGCGTATCTAACTTTTTCTCAAGCTTTTGTTTTATTTGATTTATTTTGATTTCATTTGCAGGCTTTTTGAGCATTTTCTTGGCAAGCTCTGCCCCCTTTTTCATCAGTGTTTTCTGTTCAGTTAAAAACTTACGCTCAACCTGAACCTCATTAAGACTCGATTTTAGGCTTTCTTTGTATTCTCTTAAATTCAATGCCAATTGCGCTCTGATTTGAGTTACTGTCTCTTCTTTAAATTCTTTATCTAATACAACCACATCTTTTGGCGCACGATATTCGATACCTTCTACTTTGGCGGCAAATTCACTTAAGTTAAATAACTTGGTATTAAAAAACTTCGCATAACCTGCTGCTTGAGTTTTTAACCCCTCAACACCTTGATAAAAGGGTAAATCAGTGTCTGCTAAGTCACCACTGTACGTTTCTGTTTGCAGTAAATGTTTAATAGCCATTTTGCCGTATGCTTGCTCTGCACTACCTGATTCATGTGTCTGGCCGCGGTAGAAACACATATCAACACCAGCTAAATAGATTTCGTTGCACCCTAAAAAAACGGCCTGCTGTATGGCACTGTGAACCACGGTTGGCCCAGGTGAATGAGAATTACCTTTTTCAAGCTTCCAAGGTATACGGTGATCATAATAAGCACTCAACCCAGACCATTTATTGAGCAATTTGGGCGTGACATGAAAACTATTTAATAAAATAGATTGCTCGGCAAACAACAACATTTGTTTAGAGTTATCGTAGCTGACATCATGCGGATCAACCGAAACAAAAAAGTCAGGTACTAACCCTTCTTTTAACAGACGAGCGGCAATTCTTCCCACAGAAAAAATATAAAAGTGTTCTCTATTTTCTTTAATCCATTCAATGCAGGTATCGATAGAGGGACCACCACCCAAAACAATCGCTTTCTTACCTTTTAGCGTATCTTTAATTTTGCCAATAGGAATAATATTTCCACTTAAGTTTTTTAATTGCGCTTCCACAAACGGTTTATTGAAATTATAGGTCTCTTGCTGTTGCAACTGCATATAGCCTTCTGTCAGAACCTTCCACAACTGCTGATATAGTGGCTCAACTCGGTCTATAGTGGCTAATGACTTTAACAACCTGACCTTTCTACTTATAAAATAATCGATTGATTGATCTCTAATCTTCATTACTTCACTAGATACTGACTGAATGAAGATAAAATATTTTTTGGGTAAGTCTGCCGTATTTGCTTTAAAGGCTTCCGTTTCCATGACCGACTTGAATTCAATAAAGATGAATTTACGCCCATCCAAGTCTTCGCCATATTTTTGATATAGATATTTGGCCAAAAGCCCAACATCACTGCCGCCTAAAATGTAAAGCGTCTCGTTGTTTTCAAAAGTGGTGGCGTAGTAGTTGTCATAAACCGTTTTGACCGAATTGGTTTTAAAGGTATGTTTATTAATAGACTCAATATAGAAATCACCAAAAGCGTTTTCGGCAATCCCTTCTATAAGCGGTTCTTGAGTTTCCTGCGTGGCTTGTGTGACTTGTGTGTCTAGATTAGTGGACATAAATTTATTTCTTTTTTGATTGTTTTAGTTAGCAAGCATTTTTAAATAGGCTTCGACCTTAAAGACATCAACTAGCTCATCAACGTCCATGCCAGCTATTGGGCTCATTTCAAACAGTTCGGTCTGTCCTTCAACCACAAATTGCTGGTGCTCTAAAAACCAATCGGTCTTAACCAAGTAAAAAGCGCCGTTTATCGTATAGTAATTGTCATCATAATCTTGGCGGCGGTGTGCTTTTTCTTGCGGTTTAGCAAGGTATTGCCAGCTACCGTCTTCATCTAAATGCATGCTTTTAAATGGATGTTCCACCATTTTGTGCACACTTACCATTGAGTTGCAATCCAACTCAATAAAGCGTTTCACAGCACGATTAATGTCATCAGCTGAGCGCAGCGGTGAAGTGGGCTGTAATAACACCAATATATCGGGCAACTCATTCATTTGCTTGAGCCATTTAAGCACATCGGTGACCACATCCGCACTTTTGGCTTGATCTGTTCCTAAGTGGGACGGACGTCGATAACTGGTATCGATATTATGCAGATTGGCAAAATGCAAAATCTCTTCATCTTCGGTAGAGATCATAATACGGTCTAAAACACCGCACTCTTTGGCGGCGTCAAAGGTATATTGCGCCAAAGGTTTAGCCATAATCGGGAATAGGTTTTTTTTAGGAATGCCTTTTGACCCGCCGCGTGCCGGGATTAAACCAAGTACTTTTTTGTTGCTATCTTGTGACATTAAATGACCTTGTGAAATGAATTGAGTGTTTAGCACTCAAATTAAACAACTTTTCGTTGCTGTCTTTTTTGAAAATGAATTTCATAATCCGCTTGCGCCTGCTCGAAGTCAGGCATCTGGCCAATATCCATCCAGTATTCAGTAATTGGGAAGCCACCCACATTACCTCTTTCTGTTAGCACTTCTTCTATCAACGTCGGCATATCATAAAAGGCCTGTTCAGGAACCTTATCCATCGCTTTGGGTGATAAAGCATAGATTCCGGCATTCACAAAAAAGCGGTACACCGGTTTTTCTACCAGCTGAGTGACTTTTTCATTATCCACTTCCACCACACCATAAGGCACCTGCTGAGCGTATTCTCGAATACAAGCAGTGGCAATATTGTCATTTTTATCATGAAAATCCAGCAGCGCGGTTAAATCCAC
>JAASTL010000073.1 GCA_021767305.1 Piscirickettsiaceae bacterium
ACCGGGAACGGCTATCCCAACTCAATCGCCTCGCTTCAAACCTCTTTAAAGCTGTGCTCGTTGGAACGGATGCGTATTCTATAGATTTACCATCCTAACGCAACCCCCTAACCCCTCTTTTTTTCACTTTTTTTCATCTTTTTTAATCTACCCCGCAAAACACTAGGTTAACCCCACCTTACCCACTATTTATCCACAGAGTTATGCACATTTATAAATTCATGAGTATAAATTTTGAGATTTTGAAGTTATTAGTTAAGCCTTTTTAGGCTTAACCTTTTATAGAAAACTTTTTAGTGTTTTATAGAGAAGGGGAACATCAATGGGTTTAGAAAGGTATTCATCCATCCCCGCAGCGAGGAATCGCTCGCGATCCCCTTTAAGTGAATTTGCGGTTAGGGCGATTACTGGAATGGCTTTATTACGTTGTTTTTGAATTTTTCTAATTTCATTAGTGGCTTCAATGCCGTTCATATTGGGCATATTTTCATCCATCAATACTAGATCATACTCTCCTTGTTTATACATATCGATTGCTTCAAGGCCATCATTTGCTATGTCGTAACTCAAGCCTACTCTTTCAATTAGCTTAGAAATAAGGAGTTGATTGGTTTTGTTATCTTCCACTATTAATATATGACCCTGCATTTTTTCCACGCTAGGAGTGCTTTTATGGGCAGAGACCTTATTCAGTTGTTTTGCCGCTGGCGCTTTGATGTCAAAAGTAAATTGACTGCCACGCCCTATTTCACTCTGGACTTTAATGCTGCCGCCCAGTTTTTCAACTAAGCCTTTACATATAGACAGGCCTAAACCTGTACCACCAAATTGTCTGGTAGTTGAGTTATCTGCTTGGGTAAAAGGTTCAAAAATATCATTAAGCTTTTCTTTGCTGATACCAATCCCCTGATCTTTGATAGTAAAGTGCATTTTTTCAGTGAGTTGGTCGTAACCCACTTTAATAGCAATCTGCTTATGTTCGGGAGAGAACTTAATCGCGTTTGAAAGCAGGTTATTCACGACTTGTAATAAACGTGTAGGATCTGACTCAATGAAATCAGGTAGGTCATGACTAAACTGCAGCTCGACATTGACATCTTTATTAATGGCTTGCTGTTTATATAACTGTATTGATTGCTGTATGCGTTGGCGTGGATTAAATGTGATCTTCTCTATAGCCAGTTGATTGCTTTCAATTTTACTGAAATCGAGAATATCATCGATAATCTGCATCAAGTCCTGACTGGATGAGGCCACCGTACTCAAGTATTCCAGCTTTTCTTTATCTTGCTCATCGCGCTGTAAAATCTGGATAAATCCTAAGATGGCATTCATAGGGGTGCGGATTTCATGCGACATATTCGCTAAGAATTCACTTTTAAGTTTATTGGCTTGCTGCAGATCTTCAATCAACTTGGATTTTTGCAAATCAAATTCCAGGCTGGAAATAACTGAAGTACGAATTTCACGAGAGGATTTAATAGTAAACAGAAAAAACACCAAGACCACTAACGCCAGCTCATATTCTTTAACATAAACAAACGAGATGATGAGTGGTAGAGCAACCACGGAAGTAAACATAAAGAAATACAGCGATACAGTCGCTAAAGAGAAGATAGTCCCCGCCAGCAAACCAATAATAAATACCACCGTATACATAATGACGGCGTCACCCAAATTAGTGGCGATAAAGAGCGGCCCTAACACAGCCCAACCTAGAGCTGTCAATAATAGCCAAAAACCATAACGAATCTTATCTTTTGGATCATAACAGGCAAAATCTGCATTCTTTTTAAGGTAGTACTGGGCAAACACCTGTCTTAACAACTGCTGTACCGCCATAAAGGCAAACCAATAAAGTATTAAAACAGAGTGAATTTGGTTGTAGATAATAATGGCAAACAGCAATGCCGCAGCCAAACTCGCTACGGTAATCGTGGTTGTCTTTTCTAACGCTTGGTAAAAGCTCTGGTACTCAACTAAAGGTTTCAATGTATTCTCAATTAATTAATCATCTTACAAACAAAACATCAAAATCACACGACATAATTTTAATAAGCAATTTTAAGCATAATATATACCTACAGAATAGGTTTATTAAAACATTTAATTAACGAAGCCAATATAAGACAAGTGCTTTTAGATATTATTAAATTAATTTAGGTCAATTTATCAATCTAATTAATGAATACCTTGAGGGTCTTGATATGTCATATCTATCGCGTCGCCAGTTTTTACAAAATGCACTTGTGTTAACCGCTTTGGGAACCAGTAGTAGCAATCTACTTGCTGCGGGTGACAGAACCAATCGTAAAGTGGGCGTGGTTCTAGACTCTTTGTTTTTAAAGCATGATATGCAAGACCATCCTGAAAATGCTAAACGTCTCAAAGCCATTGATAACATCTTGACCCAAGACAAACTATGGAACAGACTCACACCAGTGAGAGGCCGAATGGCAACCCAAGCAGAATTAGAAACTTGCCATATGCCAGGCTATATCGAAGAGATTAGACTCTTAAGTGACCAAGAGCCTGGTTTTTATAATGAATATCAACAAGACACTTACTTTAACCAGTTTACTTACGATGCCGCAAGAATGGCCGCCGGTAGCAATATCAACCTTAACCTAGCCGTGTACGATCGTGAAGTTGACAGCGGATTTGCGCTATTACGCCCACCAGGACATCACGCCTTAGAAAATAAAGCGATGGGCTTTTGTATCTTTAATAGTGATGTGATTGCGGCCAAAGCTTTGCAAAAACAGCGCGGTGTGAAA
Organism: Piscirickettsiaceae bacterium; assembly: GCA_021767305.1. The sequence goes on from JAASTL010000073.1 coordinate 2,778, forward strand.
AAGATTGCCATTATTGATTTTGATGTGCATCACGGCAATGGAACTCAGGATCTTACTGATAAAGATCCATCGATTATGGCTATCTCAATTCACCAACACCCATACTGGCCTCTCACTGGCGGACTAGATTTTACTGGTCATGGAGAGGCAGAAGGAACAATCGTGAACTGCCCATTCCATAAAGGAGCGGGGGATAACACTTACCTCAAGGTTTACGATGAAGTCATTCAACCTAAATTGGAAGCATTTGAACCAGAACACATTATTGTTTTTGCTGGATACGATGGTCACTGGCAAGACCCTTTGGCAGAACACCAACTCACCGTTCTAGGGTTTAATAAACTGGTACAAAAATGTCTAGACTCCGCCAACCAACTGTGTGGCGGCAGAATCAGCTTTTCATTAGGTGGAGGTTACAATTTAGACCCTCTAGCGCAATGCGTGGCAGGTACTTTCCACACCTTATTAAATACACCAGAGAAAAATCGCGATACCTTGGGTGCAGATTCAAAACCAGAAACTGATTACAGCGAACAAGTTGCCAAAATTAAAGCGCATCATCTTGGTTAATCGCCAATGAACAACACTTATTTAACACTCCATAATAATGAACCATTTTTAATAAAGCATAAATAGCCGATATGGATAGTGAGACCTACAGTAAATTGATTGTAGATTAGGCAACTAATCTACCACTTTAAACTCACAGCCCATTGGCATAATGCTTTGTTTAAAGCCTTGCAACTCAAACTCTGGTACACAAGCGGTAATTGAAACACGACTTTGATAATTGACTTGATTAAGATCACCGTTAAACTGGTTTAACAGATGACGTATTTGCTGTTCCTGAGAAAAATCACAAACTAGTTTGAAGTTGACTACCGGCACTTGCTCTATCGTTTGCAAAACTTCCATAACGGCTTGCGCTGCCTGACCATAGGCTCTGGTTAAACCGCCCGCTCCCAATTTTATGCCGCCAAAATAGCGCACCACCACAATCATAATGTCGCCCACCCCTTTGTATTGCAAAACATTCAAAATGGGTTTACCAGCTGTGCCGGAGGGTTCTCCATCATCGCCCATTCCGGCATTGGTTGCGCACTTTGGATTGCCCAATAAATAAGCCCAACAGTGGTGACGCGCATCGGGGTAGATTGACTTTAATTCATCCAACCATTGCATACCCTCTTCTCTGCTTTGAATGTGGCGGGCATATGAGATAAATCGGCTTTTTTTAATCTCTATTTCGGTTTGCACCAGCTCGGCAGGAATGGGATAGTTCAAGATTGACCTCAATGACAATTAGATTTAATTTTCTAGAGCTACTCCTAGAGCTACTCATTATACCTTGCCCTATTACCCACACAAATATTGGAACATTTTCTGCTACCCGCATTGCTACCCATAAATTACGTTAATTACATTTTGTCATTTGAGCTAGGTGAGCTATGAAAAGCCAATCAATCAAACAAAAAATCATTTTAGTCTCCTTAATCGTTGCAATTTTTGTCTCTGCAGTGATTGGAACGGTGATGTATACCACACAGGTACAGCCGTTAGAGAGCAAAATCAAACAACAACTTACCGATGAAATGCAGCTATTTATGGATGGCAAAATCGATCTGAAAATCCAAGCTGGCATTATCGGCTCCACCATGCTGAGTTTGCAGCCGGCAACTTTTGCATTGGTTGAGCAACAAAATGGCGCTGCTATCAACAGCATGCTAAAAAGTCTAAAAAAGGATTACGCCGCTAAAACTAATTTTAGAGGTATTTTCAGTGAAATTATTGGCGCTGATGGACAGTCGCTGGTGCGTTCTTGGAAATTGGGTGAACAAGGACAAAACCGTTTAGATGATGCTTTGATTAAAAAAGTGTTCGATAGCAAAAAAGCACAGGGCTCTCTTGGTTTTGGTGAACGCGGCGTCACCGTGACTTCTGCCACCCCCATTCTCAATGGTGACAGGGTAAAAGGGGTCGTGACGATGGTGCAAGGTGTAGGCTCCATTTCACGTGACTTCAGTAAACAATTCAAGCAACAAAATGGAGCTTGGATTATGTTGGTAGACAGACAATACGTCACACAAAAATTCGGCAATGATAAACCTGTAGCTAAACTTAAACCGATTACTGAGCGTTATGTCATCGCCAATAATAAGTGGTTTGCTGATGAGGTGGTTGAACTCTCCAAATCACTGTTTAAAGAGACCCATGGAGATCAAACCAATGCCTATTTGGCAAACGGTTATTTTGTGATTGATATTCCCGCTTATGATGAATCGGGCAATGTGTTTGCCCGCCAAGTTTTTATGCAAAATGAGCAAGTTTATCTAGGACCGCTAAATAATGCTAAAAACCAAGCTTGGCTAACGCTGCTAAGTGTTGTGGTGGGCATAATCATTCTGGCCATGATTATTCTTTTCTTAATCAATAAACTAGTAATCAAACCGCTGCAAGAACTCAGTCAAACCATTACTGAAATCGACAAGAAGGGCGATTTCAATATTCGTGCAACCATTCAGCAAGAAGATGAAGTTGGACACACTGCTCAGGCCATCAACAATCATCTTGCTAAGGTTAATGAAGCGATTAAAGAGGCTAACCATGTGGTGGCGTCAATTGCTGAGGGGAATTTGTCGCAACGTATGCAAGGTAATTACTTTGGCAGCCTTAAACAGCTCAAGGATGGGGTCAATACTAGTAGTGAAAACGTCAATAATATGATTACTGAAATTGCCAATATCATGCACCAAATCAATGCTGGTCAATTTAAACTTACGGTTGCAGACAAGGGCCAAGGTACCTACAAAGACATTATTGAAAATACACTTTCTGCTATTGATACCTTGGATAAGGTCATTGTAGATATCAATAAAGGCATGCAGCATGTTGCTCATGGTGACTTTTCTTACCAAGTACAGGCTGACGCCAAAGGCGATCTCAATACCTTAAAAATAAATATTAATGAGAGTGTCACTACTCTGTCTAATGTCTTTGCTGAAATTACTCAGGTCATGCAGGCCCAGAGCCAAGGCGACCTCACCACTCAAGTTCAGATTGAGTGTGATGGTGAACTGTTCGCGCTTAAAAATGCCATTAATGAAAACGCCGAACATCTTAATAAAATCATGCGCGAAGTTTCCAATGCAGCATACACCGTAACCTCGGCAGCAGAGGAAGTTTCTAAAGGCTCTCTGAGTTTGAGCGAATCGGTGCAACAAACCGCAGCATCGATGGAACAGACCAGTGC
>JAASTL010000074.1 GCA_021767305.1 Piscirickettsiaceae bacterium
ATCAGCTTAAGCTGTCCAACCTTAGAGATAGAGTTTCTAGCCGATGCAGGGTCAAGTTTAATTACACAAACAGATTTTGATTTCATTATCTTTACCAGTGTAAATGCCATTAAGGGCTTTCTACAGCAGACAGCATTTGTTGGTGAGAAGGGCGTTTTAGAGCGGACAATTGCTGGCGTTAAAATTTACGCGATTGGGCAGGCTACCGCCGAATATGGACAACAAGCAGGCTTGTCGATTGAGACCATGTCGGCTCATAAGTTTGATAGTGAAAACTTATTGGCGCATGCTGCAATGCAGCAAGTAAACGGCTTGAACATGCTGTTAGTAAAAGGTGAAGGCGGGCGCGAACTCATTGCTCAAACTTTGTTAGAGAGAGGTGCTAGAGTAGCAACGCTTGAAGTTTATAAACGGGTGCCAGCGGTTTTTTGCCAAAATGAATGGGGGCAGTTTTTAAAATCACCGCAGCCAAACTTATTGCTTACCAGTTTAGATAGCTGGCAAAGTTTAAAGCAACATTTACAGAATTATTATGCCGAGATTTTAAATACCGATTTAAGCCAAAATAAGCCCTTTTTCAGCGCACATTTTTGGCAGCAAATCACTCAAGTGGTGGTGATGAGCGAACGAATCAAAGCGGCTCTGCAACAACAGGGTTGTACTGTCCCTATCAAGGTCGTAGCAACCCAGTCTAATGCAGGTATTATTGCGGCTATCTCTAAAACTGAATGAGGTTTAGTCCACAATTTATCTATCTTTTTTAGAGGTAATGTTGGTTAAATTTGCCAAACTGGACGCTACGATTGAAATACGTAAAAATATCAGGATATCGGTTAGAATAGTCACAAACTAAAACCTTAACCAAGATACCCAGTAGTCGACTAAATAATAAGGCTAAAATGGAAGTTCTATGACAAAAAGAATTAAGCCTAATGCCGAACACCGCATTGTAGACGGCAATATCGTACCTAAAGAAATTGATGAAAAAATAGCGCGTGGTCGAGCTTATTCTAAAGAGAAAGAAAAGCTCAATGAGATTGAACAAGACTTAGAAAAAGAAGACCCGCTTGATAGCCGAGGTCACACAGATGACCCGGATTCTTTACTTAAGGATAATAATCCTAAGTCCACCTTAGCTGATGTTGCAGCAAAGGAGCCTAGTGCTATGCAGAAGTATTCCTCTATGATTCTTTGGTTGGTTTTATTCATTGCCCTTATCGGAATCATGCTTTACACGCGTCCGGATATGGATTGGCAAATCCAAAAAATCAATGAACTGCAAGACCAAGTTTCGCAGTTAAAGTCTGAAAATCAAACAACTCAAGATACCTTGCTGACACTTGAGCAAAGTAACCAGCAGTTAAAACAAGAACTGCAACAAGAGTTACAAAAAGAGATGGAAGCTAAAATCGCTAAGCTTCCATCAGCAACTAATCAAGTTGATCAAGGCCTAGCTGAATTAAGACAAAATACCATGGCTGAGATTGATGAATTGAAACAGCGTTTAGCCGAAATTTCTAATTTGTCCGCAGATGAAATCAATAAAACTTTGGCAGATGTTAAGCAGCGCATCACTCAAGCATCTAATCAGGTGGCGCCAGAAATATTAGAACAATTCAAAGCTCTCCAGCAGTCGCTCGAACAGCAAAAGAGCTTGGTAGAAAGCCAGCTTTCTGATTTGTTTGCTTTTAAGAAAGAGCAGCAAACCTTATCAAAACAACCACACCAACTAACTTTAGATGCGCCCTTAAATAGCTTGCAGATTCAGCAGTGGATCGTTGAAATCAATACCCATTGGTTATTGAACGGTAAGTTAGCCGATACTCAGCAACAGCTTTATGCACTTGAACAAGCCGCAAGTTTGAGTGATTTTACTCATACCACACAATTGGCGAGATTGATTGGGCAAGATTTAGCCTATCTTAAACAGCTTGAAGAAAACTACTCTGAAATAAACTTGCCTGATACTCAGCTTTTAAAACAGGCAATCGGCAATTTACAGTTTGAGGCTAAGGTGGTCAAAGAATCAAGTGGGTCAGAAGCAGACAGTGAAGAGATGAGTGGTTTTGATCAACTGATGCAAAAGTTCAGTCAGTTAATTAGCCTCAAGCAACGCCCTGCTGAAGGTGAGATTGTTGAAGTCAATCAACTGCTTCTTAGTGATGTGGTTAAGCAAAGATTAGCTTTGATGGCTGACCAGATAGATTGGGGTTTAAAGACTCAGTCACACAAATTGATAGTGAGTAGTGCGGATGAAATTAAGCGCACAGTTAAGGAGTTTTTCCCTCAAGAGTTCTCAAAATTCAACGGTTTGCTGGAAGAGTTTGTGAACTATCGCTTTTTTGCAAAAAGTCCGCTCGCCATTATGCGTTTGGATGAAACCATTCAAAATGAATCTTAAGCAGGGTTAATAGGGTTGAGGAATAAATAGATGCGATTAATTCTGCTACTGGCAATCGTTTTTTTAGCGACCACATCACTCGCCACTATGTTGTTATATGACAATGGTCAAGTCTCCATGGTATGGGGTGATTGGGTATTAGAAACCAGTGTTAGCTTTATGCTTGCCGCCACCTTGATTAGCTTTATTTTGGTCTATGCAATAATCAGACTGTTACTCAATATATGGCACCTTCCTGCTAACTGGAAACGCCATCGCCGCATGAAGCAATACAGTAAAGCTGAGCACGCTATGGCAAAAGGTTTAATTGCTTTAGAGTATGGTGAATGGCACAAAGCCGAAAAAGAGCTGATTAAAAGCGCTAGAAACAGTGAAGCAGGTCTTGTGCATTTTCTTAGCGCCGCCAAAATGGCACATAATCAAAAAGCTTATGATCGTAGAGATCAACATCTTGCCCAAGCAAGAAATCGTTACCCCGAAGAGTATGTCACCATTGGTTTGGTTGAGGCACGTTTATTGACTCAACAGAGCCCAGACACCGCATTGGCGATTTTAGAAACCTTGCATGAGCAACAACCCAAGAATAATACGGTTTTAGCTGAATATGCCATGGCGCTGCGTCATTTAGGTTACTGGAAAACTTTGGCAGAACTTATGCCGCAATTAAAAAGACAACGTGCCTTACCAACCGAAGATTATGCCCAGCTAGAACATCAATTGATTGCAGGGCAGTTAGCTAGCGCCAGTGATATTGATGAACTGGATGCAATCTGGAAAAGCTTGGCGCGCAAACAACAGCAGCACCACGATATTTTGGCCGAATATGTAGAACAGCGCATTGGTTGGGGGCAAGAAGTTACCTTGCAAGGCTTATTGGAAAAAGCCATTAAACGTGAGTGGCATGACCGTCTGGTCTATCAGTATGGGCGCTTAACCCTAGGGCCGGCATTTGAACGCTTAAAGTTAGCCGAGAAGTGGTACAAGACTTTGCAAAGTAAGCAGCAAAACCCGGTGTTGTTACTGACATTGGGGCGCTTAGCTTGCCGTAGCCAATTATGGGGCTTAGGCCAAAGTTATCTAAAAGAGAGCTTAAAGATTCAACCTGAAATAGAAACTTTTCATGCTTTAGCGCAGTGCTATGAAGCAGAAGGTAAAGAGAATCAGGCGGCCTTAACTTATAAAGAAGCGATTATTCAATTAGAAAATAAGTCTTAGTTAGGTCAAAGTCAGCTAAGGGTAAGCTTAGCTGAATAAAGCATATCGCTTCATATTCTATAGTTTTAATCAAAGAAACCTATTCAAGAAGTTTTTACATAGATAATAAAAAACCGTTTACATTGTAAACGGTTTTCCTTTTATTGCTCTTATTCAGGGTATTTGGTTATTCTTTAATTATCGTTTTTATAAATCCCTTTCTGCGGATCAGCATTTTGCATATCGGCAATCGCGGCTTTTAAGACATCTTTAGCACTTAACTCATCATTAATATTGTAAGTGGAACCACCTGCTTGAATCTCAAATTCATACTCAGGCTGTTTGGTGTTGCGTTCAACCGTGTTTTTGATTTCATTATTCACCAGTCGGGTGAGTAAATCATAGATCATGCTTTTTACCCCAGCATCGCCAGTTTCGGGGGCGATAATGGCAAAAATCTGCTCTTCTAGACGAAATGACATATCGGTTTCACGGGTGTCTTGATGCAAGATATTGGCAAAAAACATGTATTTGGAACCCGGTTCCTCCATTTCTAAATTCTTTGCGGTCGCGTTAAGGGGCTTAACATTGTTCAGCTTAACTACAATCAAAGAAAACGGGTGTGAATAGCGATGACTGCGGAACATTTCATAACGTAAGACTTCATTAAAACGATCGCGGTGGAAAACACCGGTTTCGTGTTCGGTAATCATTAAGGCATCTAACTTCTCATAAATGCCTTTAACTGTACTTAAGTGCTCTGAAATGCTTGCATCGATATGATCGATTTCGATGACGTCTTGAGGTGTGCGTTGCCAGTCAATATGTCGTTCATGACTGCTTAAACGCACTCTTTTTACTCTTGCGGCCAGCAATTCTAATGGATTTAACAGTTTTGTCTGAACCAATTTATTGGTGACAAAAGCGGCAATTACCGTAAACAAAATAAGGAACAACAAGAATAAAGTAATTGCACTGGTGGTTGAAATAACCTCCACTGACATAGGCGTTTGCAACACCATGGTGCCGCCCAAGGCTCCTGGGTAAATCTCTCCAGAGGAAACTTGCGGAGTGTGACAAACCAAACATTCATTTTTGAATTTAATTGGAATGGCGGCGCTTATGGTTTTAGTCACTAGATTGGTTTCGACGACCAAGCGTTCTTCTTTTTCGACCTGTTTAACCAGTTTCAACAATTCTGCATTGGTTGGGTTGGAGGGTTCAATAACGGCATCATCTTGATCCAGATAAGCGGGCGCTTTTTGTAAAAACAGGGCTGCATTAGGAAACTGTTGGCGCATATCGGCGTACACATTTTCAATATTATGCTTTTGCCAACCGCTACTCAAATGGGTGTTGATAGCTTCATAACTAATCGATTCAACTTCTGCAATATCTTTGTTTAGCGAGCTTTTAAAAATAAAGTATGCTGGTGCAGAAATAAGCGGAATCGAGATAGCTAAACCTAAGAGTATAGCTATCATCAACTGTTTGATAAGTAAGTTTTTAAATGTTTTTGGTTGGAATTTATTGGCCATGAACGCTGCAGTTATTGAGTCTACTGTATGAGAGTATTTGTAAATAGACGCTAGTCTAATTTAAAGAACATCTACTATTCTATTAGATTATTTGCGTATTTAGGCCAAGTAATCGTTGCGGATGCATAATATGAGTTTATTCTTATACCCTGAAATGTTGGTCGACGTTAGTCAGTCTTAGGGTATAAGTGGGTGAACACTAAGAGTTAGTGAACGATATGGCTTTCGTTAGCGCCAGCAGCAATAAACTCTTGCTTGGCGGTTTGTGTCATATCCCAAGGACCACACATATAGATGGTAGCGTGGCTGAGTGTCGGGTGCTGTTCTAGCATCTTTTTATGCACCAATCCGGTTTCGCCCTGCCAATCTGCAACTGCTTCTGAAATCACTGGAATATATTCAATATGCGGGTGTTTTTGTGAGATCTCTAGCATCCAGGCGTGCATGTACAGGTCAGCCTGTGTGCGTGCTCCCCAATAAAAGCTCATAGGCACTTTAACGTCCTGACGAATCGCTTCTTCAAGAATCGCTTTCATTGGAGCAAAGCCAGTGCCACCAGCCACAAAAATCATCGCTTCATGCGCTGGCTTAAGTGCCATTTGTGGTTTAGGGCCCTGTAAAACTAAAGTATCACCCGCTTCAGTAGCAAACAGGCGTTCCATCCATTCGCTATCCGGCTGTTTACGGATATGACACTCTATTAAGCCATCTTCGCGTGGCGCACTGGCGATAGAAAAAGGTTTAAGTTCAGCTGTATCAAACCCAAGCATAACGTAGTCACCTGCGGTGTAGGTAAGAGGGTGCTCGGGGCGCATTAAAATCTGAATGATTTGTGGCGCTAACGTTTGCACCTGCACCACTTTCATGACGTGGGTGTTTTCTG
>JAASTL010000075.1 GCA_021767305.1 Piscirickettsiaceae bacterium
AAGGTTAAACACTTCACCGGTTAATGAATACGCGAGGGGTGTTAGTAAGACAATTTGCTTGGCTTCAAGACAACTCCGGATGTCGTCAACATTCACTTTTCGAAGTTTGCCCGTATGCTGATAGTCAATACCATCAATTACACCTTTTGGTTGAGCAATCACCCAGTTTCCAGAAACAATGCTTAATGGCTGGGTTTGTTGGTGACTGGTCGCACAGAAAATGGCTTCAAGCTGACTACGAACTTGACCGATGGTTTGTTGAAAAGTCGGAAGAATCTCGGATGGCGTCACACGACAACCTTTGGACTCTTGCCATTTTATATTTTGCGCTTCAAGTGCTTGGTTGATTTGCAGTGTTGCTCCCATTGCTAAAACTAAATTGATATTTAAGTTATGCAATAGCGTAATGTCGCTGGCAAGTTGCACTAATTGTTGTTGGTTATCCAAAAGTTCTCCCGGCAAATAGAGCACAATGGTTTTGCCGCGATGCTGCTCAATGTAATGTGAGGATTGACGCAGGCTTTGGATAAAATCTAATTCAGATTGCTTCATGAATATGCGAAAATAAACGATTAATTATTCGTTAAGTATAACAGTCATAGTCCGAAGTGCGAAACACAATCACAGTGCCGCTTCTGACGAATACTCAAGGAGCCTAAGAATGCCTCAATATCGTTCAAAAACCAGTACTCATGGCCGTAATATGGCCGGCGCACGTGCGCTTTGGCGTGCCACTGGAATGCAGACTGAAGATTTTGGTAAGCCAATTATCGCGGTGGCAAACTCATTTACTCAGTTTGTGCCGGGTCACGTTCATCTAAAAGATATGGGTCAATTAGTTGCTCGAGTAATTGAAGAAGCTGGCGGTGTTGCCAAAGAATTTAACACTATCGCGGTGGATGACGGGATTGCAATGGGGCACGATGGGATGCTGTATTCCTTGCCTTCGCGTGATTTGATTGCCGATTCTGTTGAATATATGTGTAACGCGCACTGTGCAGATGCATTGGTCTGTATTTCTAACTGCGACAAAATCACTCCAGGAATGATGATGGCTTCCATGCGTCTGAATATTCCAACAATTTTTGTGACCGGTGGTCCAATGGAATCCGGCAAAACCGTTCTAGGCGGTGAAGCCATTAAGCTGGATTTGGTGGATGCGATGGTTATGGCCGCAGACAGTGGTTGTTCGGATTCTGACGTTGAAGAAGTGGAAGTCTCCGCTTGCCCAACTTGTGGGTCATGCTCGGGGATGTTTACCGCCAACTCTATGAATTGTTTGGCAGAAGCGCTAGGAATGGCGCTACCTGGAAATGGTTCAACTTTGGCAACGCATGCAGACCGTAAGCACCTTTTTGAAGAGGCGGGTCGTCGTATTGTTGAAATTGCCAATGAGTACTATGAAAAAGACAATGAAGACGTTTTGCCACGTTCAATTGCGACTTACGAAGCGTTTGAAAACGCGATGGCTTTAGATGTTGCAATGGGTGGCTCAACCAATACGGTTCTTCACTTATTGGCGATTGCAAAAGAAGCAGGCGTGAACTTTACCATGGCAGATATGGATCGAATTTCCCGTCAGATTCCATGTTTGGTTAAGGTTGCACCGAATTCGAAAATCTTCCACATGGAAGATGTGCACCGTGCCGGTGGGATTATGCGAATTTTAGGTGAGTTAGATCGTGGTGGATTAATCAATCGTGATGTTCCAACCGTGCATGCTTCGAGTATGGGCGCGGCGATGGATTTATGGGATGTTCGTCGTACCGATGATGAAGCCGTTCATAAATTCTTCCGTGCAGCCCCTGGTGGTGTTCGTACGACAGAAGCCTTCAGCCAGGATAAGCGCTGGAAAACAACGGATACAGACCCTGTAGAAGGGTGTGTGCGTGATTTAGACAATGCGTATACCCGCGATGGTGGCCTTGCCGTACTTTATGGAAATATTGCACTGGATGGTTGTATTGTTAAAACAGCCGGCATTGATGAAAGCATGATGGAAGTTGAGCAGTTGCAATACACCACCAGTGTTCCGACTTCAACGATTCGTGTGTTTACTGGACCGGTAAGAATTTTTGAAAGCCAAGATGCTGCGGTTGCGGCTATTCTGGGCGATGAAATTAATAAAGGGGATGTGGTACTGATTCGCTATGAGGGTCCAAAAGGTGGGCCTGGTATGCAGGAAATGCTGTACCCAACGTCTTATTTGAAATCTAAAGGATTGGGTAAACACTGTGCTCTGCTAACCGATGGTCGTTTTTCTGGCGGAACATCTGGGCTTTCAATTGGACATGCATCACCTGAAGCTGCTGAGGGTGGTAATATTGGTTTGGTTGAAGAAGGGGATGTTATTGAAATTGATATTCCTAACCGTACCATTAACGTTCAGTTGACGGATGAGCAGTTAGCTGAGCGACGTCAAGCAATGGTGGCAAAAGGCAAGGACGCATGGAAACCTGTTGAGGAGCGTACGCGACGAATTACACCTGCATTGCGAGCTTATGCGGCGATGACAACCAGTGCTGCATTTGGTGCAGTTCGTGATGTTGACCAGATTGAACACAAGAAATTTTAATTTTTAATGCCAGCAGTACCACTGTTGGCGTTTACCCAAAAACTCATTTAGGAGAGTTTTAATGTTTGCAAATCAATTAACTCAGGAACAGCGACAGGTTGTGTTTGACCTAGCTGCGAACTTAGCGGCTGTAGATAATGAAGTTTCTCCAGAAGAGGAGCAGTACCTAAGAGACTTTAGTCAGGCATTTGGTTTGAATTATGATTTAGATACTTCAGACTTAGATATTGATGCTGCTCTAGCGAAGTTAGATTCAAAGAAATCACGAATCATCACTTTGCAAGAGTTGATCAAGTTGTCTTACAAAGATGGTCACTTTGGTAAAGAAGAGCAGGATAAGGTGTTTTTACTGGCTCAAAAAATGGGTTTGAATAATACTGATTTCTTAATGCGTGTTGAATCATGGGTTCGTCAAGGTTTTGATTGGATTTATGAAGGCGAGCAAATGTTAGAAGAGAATGATTAAGTCTTAATCTTGCTTGATACCTTACTCAAAGCCCAGTTTATTCTGGGTTTTTTTGTATCTGATTTTTAGGTCAGATTAATTTACCGGCCGGTAAAGAATGTGTTTAGTTGGTATGAAGAAAGGCAATAAAAAACCCAGCACAAGGCTGGGTTTGACTATCGCAATTAAGCAAATAGAGGCTTACTGGCGGTAACCTGGACCATTGATTTCCAAGTGGTTTGACATGTAAGCTTGGAAGAATTCTAGATTACGATATTCTTCACTCTGTGCTTTATATGGCTTAGCACGCATGTTTTTATGACACCCACCATAACGACGGTGTAATGTCCCTAGCTCTTGCCACTTCGCACGGAATACAGGGAAGTGAGTTGTGTGACCTAGGTTAGGTGAAAGCAAATCTGCACGCGCATAACGACCAGAGTTGTAAGTGTGACATTTCGCACAAGATAGGCCTAATTGACCAGTTGGACGAAGGTAGATATCACGACCTTTGTTGAAAGCAGCTTTGGCACCTTCAGAATCGATTTTAACGTTAACTTTCTCGCCACGAGCTTGGTAAGCAAGATAAGCACTTACTTTCGCCATGTCACCTTTCTTGTACTTGTAAGGTTTTAGGCCAGCGTTTTCACGACAAATATTGATTGCCCATTCAAGTGTAACCACTTGTTGGGTTTTTTCATCGAAATACGGATAATGTTGGCGAATGTTTGCAGGATCATCACCAAAGCATTTTTCAAAAACTGCTTTGTCTGCATTGTAAAGTTCTTCACCAGCATCAACCGAATCTAAATATGGAGGGAATTCTTCTACGGCTTCCCATTGAGCACGTTTATCTTCACTGTAGACATAACCACCGTCTTTATAATCGTCAAATGCGATTTTAGGACTTTTGGCTTTAAAGAAGTCAACCATTTGTTGACGATCTGTTTCAGGATCTACATTCGAGTTTGCCATTGCAGTATTGGCACCTACAGATACACCTAGAAGTGCAATTAGTAGTGTTTTTTTCATTGTAATCCTCCGACCGAGAGCTAGAAATATATTGTTTTTATTTTGAGAGGAGACGCCAATCAGGGGATTGGCGTCAAGTCATGAAGGTGGGTAATTAAAGTTTAATTACTTAACTTTGATAGACTGTTCACCAGTTTCACCAGTGTTGTCTTTTAGAGTTACTTTAACTTCATCACCTTTGTTTGCGTTAACTTTAACAGCCATGTATGGGTTTGCAGAAACCGCACCAGACCATTGAGAGTTAATTGCAGTCGTACCGTTTACAGATACTTCAACCATGTCGATGTACTTAGCTGGATATGGCTTACCAGTCTTTTTGTTCATACGAACACCAGATTCCATTGGGTGCTTGATTAGTGCTTTAATCTCAGCAACGCCACCTTTTGATTTGCCACGCATACGGATTTTAATAGACATATTATTTCCTTCTAAAAATTATTGAATCGTAAAGTAAAACTGGGGTAGTGGATTAACCACCACATCCACCGATTGTTACTTTAACTTCTTGCTCAGCTTTAAGAAGCTTGCCGCCAGCGTTAACAATAGCGATAACGTTCATTGTTTCACCCATTTTGATACGAGTAGAAGCATAACCTACCGCACCAGCACCGAATGTATATTCACAAACCATTGGCATTGGGTTTTTAGAAGCAAGGATAGAGATAGATTCAACACCAGAGATACCAGCAGCATCTACAGTAACTGGAGTTACCGCACCGTTTTCTGCGATTGCAGGAGCTTTAAGCTTTACATCACCAGATGCAGTTGCAGCAGAAGAACCGTAAACAGCTGAGATAGCGTCGTCAGTTGATTTTGCTGAGAAAGCTTTTGAGTTCCAATCAGCAGCTAGAACTGTGCTTGGTGTTAGAAGACCAGCGTTAACAGCAACTGCTGCTGCACCAGTGGCTAGGGTACCTTTAAGGAAAGATCTACGTTTCATAAGGTTTTAAACTCCCGGTTAAGGTTTATGAAAAAAATTAAATTACAGCGTATAGATGTAGTCAACAATTTTGCTGATTTCATCATCCGTTAGAATACCGTGTGATCCAAACTCCGGCATCATGCTGTTAGGGACTTTAGGCGCATCGGCCGTTCCCCAGATTTTGTCGTACAGCTTTTGCTTGTCAGGATAACGTAATTTCATCGCAATAAGCGCTGGACCAATGTTACCTGGTTGAGCACCGTCGCCTGCCATGTGGCATGCTAAACAGTTCCCTTTAGCTCGAGAGAAAGCCAACTTCTTACCTTCTTCGATAGTAGAAGCGCCTTTTTCAGCAGCCTGGGCGGTTACTGGAGACATTGCTACTGCAGATGAAATCGCTAGAGCTGTCAACAGTTGTTTCACTTTAGAATTGATCATTCTTCTCCTCCTAAAAATGTCTTTCGACTATCCCTTATCTAATTATTTGGGATTTATATTTTGAGCTAAGGATTGCTCTTGGTTGGTTAGCTTACTGGCTAAAAAAACAAACGCAAGCCTTTTGAATACGTTTATCGATAGCAATATTTAATCTGCTCTAAATATTTTTTTATGAATAGGGGTTTATCTAAACTAATCTGAAAGTTTTTTAAAGGTATCTCCATATTTTGTAAGGAATTTTTCGATTTCCTCAGTATATTGGCCCTTTTCTTGGTCATTGATGCGTTTCGCCTCATCCATAAAATGTTTTGATCTTTTAAAGTTGAAAATCGATTGTTGTGCGATGGCCTGATGTAAATAGGCCAGTGTTTGAATCCCCATGTCGTTATAAATTTCAGCCAATTTATTTTCCAAACTATACCGGTACTTACTTACATTATTGTGTTTTAACCATTCGATTGATTTACCAGGCTGATTGTTTGTCATTATTAAAGTCGCTGCAAGGATTGGTGTTGCGACTCGCTGAGTTAGGATGGAATTATGTAGTTGCGCCATTTTCAATGCCGCTTTTTCATATTGCGCAAGATCAAT
>JAASTL010000076.1 GCA_021767305.1 Piscirickettsiaceae bacterium
CCGGTACAACACGCGCCAGTTTGAATAAGTTGTTGCAACAACATGACTGGGATTTAGTAGAAAAAAACCTAAGCTTGCAAGACGTTGAACATGCCGATGAAATCTTTTTTACCAATGCGGTCAGAGGCGTGCAGCCTGTGACGCAATTTGCTGATAAATCATTGAATACTAACATTGCCAATAACCTTAAAACGCTGTGGAATAACTGGCAAAAAGAACAGGCGTTATACGCTGCAGAAATTACCTTTTAGAATTTTATATGAACACAAAACACGCTCAAACCAATACAAACGATAATAATCTAAATGAGAGTAATCTAAGCGCAGATAAAGCTAAATCAAGCGGGTTTTGGAGCAGCATTGTTAAGTTATTCGTTATTTTGATTATCATTGCGGCAGCTTTAGGTGGTTATGCTTATTTGCAGTTCAAGAATTTTATCCAGGAACCTATTTCTCAACAGCTGGCACCATTAGCTCTTCATATTGAGGCAGGCAGTTCAGCTTATAAAGTAGCTAATCAACTACATAGAGAAGGCTATTTAGCGCAGCCACAATGGTTTGTTTGGTATTTGCGTTACTTGAATAAACAGCACATCATTAAAGCAGGTGAGGTGTTGATTCAACCGAGTTGGAATGTGGATGAACTCATAAAAGCTTTGGAAACCTCGAAACACATTCAATACCCAGCCACGATTATTGCTGGGCAGACCATTGAACAAACATTACAAGCTATTCAGGCATTACCAAAAATCAAAAAAGAAGTTGATATTACCGATATCAAACAGCTACAACGCCTTTTAGGTGTTGCTGAAACCAAGATAGATGAGCGTTATCCATATGCTTCTGTAGAGGGGTTGTTGCTACCTGAAACCTACTATTACCAGTTAGGTGATACTGATAAAGACATAATCTTACGTGCACATGCCGCCTTGAATAATACGCTTGATAAAGCTTGGGAAAAGCGTGTTGAGAAACTGCCTTATAAAGATAAATATGAAGCATTGATCATGGCATCCATTGTTGAAAAAGAGACGGGTTATGCTCCAGAACGCCCGATGATTGCAGGGGTGTTTGTGCGTCGTATGCAAAAGGGCATGCGTTTGCAGACGGACCCAACCGTGATTTATGGCATTGGTAAAAAATACGATGGCAATATTCGCAAGAGAGATTTGCAAACTAAAACCCCTTACAATACTTACACAATTAATAGATTACCGCCAACGCCGATTGCGCTACCCAGTGCCGATGCCATTCAAGCAACTCTGAATCCGGCAGAAACCAAGGCTCTCTATTTTGTTGCCAAGGGGGAGGGAAAACATCATTTTTCCAATACCTTGGTGGAACACAATCGCGCGGTGAGAAAATATCTATTAAACAAATAGGAACAGTTATGAAAGGTCAATTCATTACTCTAGAAGGTACAGAAGGCGCTGGTAAATCAACCAATTTGGCGTTTATTCAGGCTTGGTTGAATGAACAAGGGGTTGAGCATATGGTAACTCGCGAGCCAGGTGGTACCGAGATTGGTGAGGCGATTCGTGGAGTGCTGTTGAATAAAGATTTCACTGCCATGCATGATGAAACTGAATTGTTACTCATGTTTGCCGCTAGAGCACAGCATTTACAAGAGAAAATCTTGCCGGCTTTAGAGCAGGGAAAATGGGTTATTTCTGACCGCTTTACGGATGCTACCTATGCTTATCAAGGTGCGGCACGAGGGATGGATTTTGATCGCATCGCTCAGATTGAAGAGTGGGTGCAGCAAGGATTTCATCCGCATACTACTTTTATCTTTGACCTTCCGGTTGAAGTGGGCATGGCAAGAGTTGCTGCTCGCGGGGGAGAAACGGATAGATTTGAGCAAGAAAAACAGGCCTTTTTTGAAAAAGTCAGAAGTGCTTATTTAACTCGTGCTAAGGCCGCGCAAGATCGTTACTGTATTCTGGATGCAAGTCAGCCATTAGACGTGGTGCAGGCTGAAATTGTCGCGCGCCTGACTGAACTGATGAAGCCTAAAGGTGCTAAGACTATAAATTCTAACTCTCAACATTAATGAGTTACTGATTCTATGGAAAATAACCCCACAGCAAACCAAAACTACCAGAGCACAAGTCAACTCCCTTGGCTAAATCAGGCTTGGCAACAATGGCTGCAATTATCGCAACGCTTAGGTCATGCCTATTTAATTTCTGGTCCTCAAGGTATTGGTTTGGCTGACTTTGCCAAACAAATTGCACACTCGGTAATATGTCAGATTCCAAATCAAGAGTTAAATAATGGTTTAGCCTGCGGGCAATGTCATAGTTGTCATCTGTTTAGTTCGCAACAGCACCCTGACTTTTTTACCCTAGCACGCTTGGAAGAGAAAAAAGAGATAACCGTTGATCAGGTTCGAGAACTGATTTACAAACTCAATGAAACGTCTCACCAAGGCGGTTACAAGGTGGTTTGGATTGATGGTGTTGAATATCTTAATCAATCCGCTTTCAACGCTATTTTAAAAAACCTCGAAGAGCCCGCCGCGCAAACGCTGTTTTTATTGACCACCCATCAAATAGACCGTTTGCCGGCGACCATTATTAGTCGTTGTCAGTTGCTTAGCATCACACCACCGCCGTTAAGTGCGGCAGTAGAATGGTTACACCAACAATCTCCACAAGCAGATGAAGCGCTTATAAAACGCGCTTTACGTTTAAACTGGGGCGCACCATTAGACGCGCTTAATTGGACGAATGAAGGTCTGTTTGAAGAAGATCAGCAATGGAAAAATGATTTAAAACAGTTACAAGCGGGGCGTAAGTCGGTTACTCAAGCGGTGGCGAGTTGGTTAAAGTGGCAAGAACCGGAACGGGTGTTTGATTATTTTTATCAATGGAGTGTTTCTGCGGTTAGAAGTACCATGTACCAAGATAGCAACGCTGAAATAAACTCAGAAAAAAACCATCAAGTGCAAAACTGGTTACGTTTTCAACAAGCGGTGTTGAATGCCAAGCAGTTTTGGCAACGTAATGCCAATAAAGAACTGTTATTAGAAAACCTTTGCATCGAGTGGTTACAAATCCAACAACCTACCATCTCCCCAGAAACAGGAACCTTTGAACCCTTGAATAGTGTTTTTAGTAATCAATTACAGAGAGGAACTTTAGCGTGATTGTCGATTCACATTGCCATTTGAATATTTTGCCAGAAGATAAAGTCGGCTCTACTCAAGAGGTGATTAATCAAGCTAAAGAGTTGGGAGTGGAAAGAATTCTTTGTGTGGCCATCAACCCTCAGCAGTGGCAAGAAGTGCTTGATTTAGCGGAGCAGTTTGAAGAGGTTTATGCCGCTATAGGTGTGCACCCATGCGAAGACAAGCAAGTCTTGGTCACCGATGAGGAGTTGATTGAAGCAGCTTCCCATCCTAAAGTCATTGCGATTGGAGAGGTTGGGTTGGATTACTTCCACTTTGAAGGCGAAGCCGATATGACTTGGCAACATGATCGTTTTAAACAACATATTCGTATTGCCAAGCAACTTGCTAAGCCGCTCATCATCCACACCCGAAATTCCACGCCGGATTGTCTATCCATTTTGGAACAAGAAGGTGCGCAAGAGGTGGGCGGCATTATGCACTGTTTTGTAGAAGATATGGATACAGCAAAACGCGCCATGGCAATCGATTTTTATATCTCTTTCTCAGGTATTGTGACCTTTAAAAACGCTAAAGAGCTTAAAGAGGTGGCAACCCAAATTCCAATGGACAGAATCTTAGTGGAGACCGATTCACCTTATTTAGCCCCAGTGCCTTATCGCGGTAAAACCAATCAACCCGGTTATACACATTATGTGGTGCAAGAAATTGCCGACTTAAAAGCACTGCCTTTTGAAGAGGTAGCGGCTGCCACCACAGCTAATTTCAATCGCTTGTTTAAATTGCAAGGAAACGCCTAATGCGAGGTATGGCGCAAACCAAAGCACCTAAAGTCAAGGTTACCGCTTTATCGGAGCGTTCCTATACTTGGCAACGTATCTATGATTTGGTTTTGCAACACAAACCTGAGTTGATTAAAGCTAATGTCATTGCGTTTTTCGCCATGCTCGCTACGGTGCCACTGCCGCTATTATTGCCAATACTGGTGGATGAAGTCTTATTGGATAAACCCGGACCGATTGTGGCTTTCTTGCAAAGTTTCGTCTCGCCGGATTGGTACACCGCTACTTATTATATTATCGCCATTACCATTATTACGATTTTGCTCAGGTTGTTTGGACTGGGGTTTGGTGTCTGGCAGATGCAGCAATTCACGGTTATCGCCAAGAATGTTACCTATCGTATTCGTAAAGATTTGTTAGCCAGAGTGCAAGGCGTATCCATGGCGCAATATGCCTCTATGGGTAGTGGCAGTGTGTCCGCCACCATGCTCAATGATGTCAATACCATCGACACTTTCTTAGGTACTACAGTTAGTAAACTCATTATTGCGGTGTTGTCACTGGTTGGGATTACCGTGGTTCTGCTTTGGCTGAATTGGCAGCTAGCTCTGTTTATATTGCTGTTTAACCCGGTAGTGGTCTATTTCACTATGGTGATGGGACGTAAAGTTAAAACACTTAAAAAAGATGAAAACACCGCGGTTGATGCGTTTCAGCAATCTCTTACCGAAACCCTAGATGCACTTCAGCAAGTACGAGCCGCAAACCAAGATAAAGATTTCTTCAAACGCGTTCGTGACCATGCCTATTCAATAAAAACCCACTCCGAGGCCTTTACTTGGAAAAGTGATGCCGCCAGCCGCTTCTCTTTTATGATTTTCTTGGTTGGGTTCGACCTGTTCCGTGCTGCCGGTATGTTAATGGTAGTTTTTTCAGATTTATCGATCGGGCAGATGATCGCCGTGTTTGGTTATCTCTGGTTCATGATGGGACCAGTACAGGAGCTGCTGGCGATTCAATATGGTTACAACGCTGCTAGCGGTGCCTTACAACGTATTAATGAAGTACTCGATTTAGATCAAGAACCTAAATACGAAGAGAATGTAAATCCATTTAAGCAGAAACAGATTTCATTAGCGGTTAAAGATCTCTCTTTTGTTTATCCAGGAAAGGATGAACCGGTTCTAAATAAGTTGAATTTTGAAATTAAAGCAGGTGAAAAACTCGCTTTAGTGGGTGCGAGTGGTGGCGGTAAAACGACATTAGTTCAGTTGTTGCTAGGTTTTTATGAACCTACAGAAGGTAAAGTGTTATTTGGCGATGTGCCAATTACTGAAATAGGGCAGTCGGTGGTTAGAGCTAATGTTGCCACGGTACTACAGCACCCGGCAATGTTTAACCAAACCATTCGCTTTAACTTGAGTTTAGGTCAAGACATGCCGGATGAAGCATTATGGAATGCTCTTGAGTTGGCGCAACTTGCGCAAACCATTCGTGAGCAGGAAAAACAGCTCGATGCGATGGTGGGCCGTAATGGAATCAAGTTATCTGGCGGGCAGCGCCAACGTTTAGCGATTGCGCGAATGATCTTGCAAGATCCAAAAGTGGTGATTATGGATGAAGCGACCTCGGCATTGGATATGGAAACCGAACGTAAGCTTTATCAGGATTTAGCCCCATTTTTATCTGGACGAACGACGTTGATTGTTGCGCACAGGCTGAGTTCGATTCGTCAAGCAGATCGCATTATGGTGTTTGAAGATGGGCATATCATTGAGCAGGGCAGTCATGATGAACTCATGGCTCAAACAGGTACTTACCATAAGCTTTATCGCTAGTTGAATCGCTCAATTTAGAGCTAACGATTTTGTCTGCAGCAATGTAACGTTAAAAGTTCGACATTTTAGATACAAAAAATCCCGATTAGCTATTTGCTAAATCGGGATTTTTTTTGTTGATACTGTTTATAAGTTAATAAGCTTTACAATCCAATTCGTAAGCCACTTTCATGGTGTTTTCCAGTAGGGTGGCAATAGTCATTGGGCCTACACC
>JAASTL010000077.1 GCA_021767305.1 Piscirickettsiaceae bacterium
ATTGCTGTTATTTCTCAACTATTTAAAATGCAAATAACCTGCAGAAGTTGATGCATGCTCATCATCACTTAGCTGTTGCTTAGATTGATATAAATCATCCAGTTTTTCACCCTGTTTTCTAAGAATAACCTCACCTTTTCCAGCCACCATTTTTCCAATCACTGCAAAACTTAAGCCAGCTTGTTCTGCAGCGAGTTTAAACAAAGGATAAGCTTCATCTGTAAGCGTAAAACACAACTCATAATCATCCCCACCATGCAATATAGGAGACCAGTTTTGCGCAACCTGAAGATAATTTTGCATGCCTTCTGAAAGCGGAATTTTCTCTAAATCAATTTGTGCCGAAATTGATGCTTGGGTATCTATAGCATCTAACTGCTGATTACTTCTCTCTAAAATATGCCCAACATCAGCCACTAAACCGTCTGAAATATCAATGGCACTACTGGCGAATTGACAGAGTAAACCGGCAAACGCATTTTGTGGTTGAGGGCAATTCAGAGCTTGAATAAAGCTTATAATTTCTCTCTCAGAGAACTCCGGTTTTGAAATATCAGCTTCATGCTCCTTTTGATTTAAGGCAAACTTAAGCCCCAAAGCAGCATCGCCAATGGTATTGGTAACACAGATGAGATCATTTTCTTTGGCTCCAGAACGCTGCACAGCTTGACCCTCGCCTACCCAACCTTGAGCTGTCACCGTTATGCTCAAAGGCCCTTTTGTGGTATCACCCCCAATCAAAGGAACTTGCTGCTGCCGCGCTAAATCGGCTAAACCTTGTGTAAATTCAGCCAGCCAAGTTTCATCAGCTTCGGGTAAGGTTAAAGCCAATGAAAAAAATGCTGGCTTAGCGCCCATTGCCGCCAGATCACTTAAATTAACCGCAAGCGCTTTCCAACCTATATCGTAGGCCGCCGTTTCTTCTGGGAAATGCACACCCGAAACCATCGTATCGGTAACCACCACAAGTTGTTTATTTAGCGGCGCATTCAGTACAGCACCATCATCACCAATGCCTAACTCAGATTCTGACAACCCATCAGACAAGGGCTGAAAATAGGTTTGGATTAAATCAAATTCATTCGCCATTTGGGCTTTTTCTCAAACTATTAATAAGTGACCAATCAATAACTAACAGCACAGACATCAAAAACAAAAAAGCCTCGCTAAACGAGGCTCTTCTAACAAAGTAGGTAGGTTTTAAGACATCTCTAAAGTTCTAAGTTGTTTTGCAACCTTATCCAACACACCATTAACGTATTTATGACTCTCTTCAGCACCAAAACGTTTAGCTAACTCAACACTTTCATTGATAACGACTTTGTATGGAATTTCTATTTTCGACTGTAACTCAAACACACCCATACGCATAATGGCTTTTTCAACAGGATCTATTCTGCTCACCGCTCTATCAAGAAAATCTTGGTAGAGACCATCAAGTTCCTCTACTTTACTAGAGACTTCTGTGACCAACTCTTTGAATAAGTCAAAATCCAAATCTTCCAACAAACCGTCTTCTTGAAACTGCTTGATGATTTGCGGAATATCATCATGGTTAATTTGCCACTGATATAAAGCCTGTAAAGCGACACGACGCGACTGAGTTCGAGGTGTTAGCTTACCTTCCTTTTCCGGAATCTCTTCGCCTTGACCAGGCTGAATGTCATTTATTGTCATCATTTAAATTTGCTTCAACAGGTTAACCATTTCAATCGCAGCAAGAGTGGCTTCTTCACCCTTGTTACCCATTTTAGTTCCTGAACGCTCAATTGCTTGTTCAATTGAGTTCACCGTTAAGATACCAAATGCAACCGGTACACCATGCTTAAGCATAACTTGGCTAATACCCTTAACCGCTTCACCGGCTACGTAATCAAAGTGTGGTGTTCCACCTTGAATAACCGCACCTAAGGCAACAATTGCATCATAGTCACCTGAAGCCGCCATTTTTTCAACGGCAAGCGGAACTTCAAAAGAACCCGGTACCATAACTTGAGTAATGTTATCGGCAGAACCACCATGACGTTCGATTGTGTCAATTGAACCTTTCACTAAGTGGTCAACCACAAAGCTGTTCCAACGAGTGACGACAAAACCAATCTTCATATCAGCGGCGTTCAAACTACCTTCTACCATTTTCATAACTAACTTCTCTTGCTGTTTTTTCTAATGTAATCGCGTATTTTGCCACAAACTCACGCGGCGGCTTAATCTTTTTTGGCAATGATCTCAGATACTTCAAGCCCAAATCCACTCAATGCACTCAAGCCCCAAGCAGATCCAATCACTTTCAATTTGGAGATGCCTAAATCGGCAATAATCTGTGCACCTAAACCATAGGTTTTCATATCATCTTCCTGAGAAGATTCAGGAGATTTGATCCCTAAATCTTTCATTTGGTATTGACGAATACGGTCCAGAAGCTCAGCACCCTCTTCATGTTTACGCAACACTACAATTGCCCCGCTACCCTCTTCAACTATTTGGCGCATGGCTTTCTGTAAAGACCAACCACATTCTCCACGCTGAGAACCAAAGGTATCACACAAGGTATCCAGCATATGAACTCGCACCGCGGTGGGTTGCGTGGCATCGATTTGACCATAAACCAAGGCAAAATGCGCTTTGTGTTCTAAAACATCTTGATAACCAATTAACTTGAAATCACCATGTTCAGTTGGAAACTTACACTCGGAAACTCTTTCAATGGTTTTTTCGTTTTGTAAGCGGTACTCAATTAAATCGGCGATGGTACCAATTTTTAGACCATGCTCTGCCGCATAGGATTCCAAATCTTCTCGACGCGCCATTGAACCGTCTTCATTCATGATTTCGACAATCACCGATGCAGGTTCATGCCCAGCTAAACGCGCTAAATCACAACCTGCTTCGGTATGACCCGCACGAGTTAAAACACCACCTGGTTGCGCCATCAACGGGAAGATATGCCCTGGAGTAACGATATCTGCCGGACCTGCATTTTCTGCTACCGCGGCTTTCACAGTAACGGCACGATCTGCTGCTGAAATACCTGTAGTCACGCCCTCTGCCGCTTCAATTGAAACCGTAAAGTTAGTACCGTGCTGTTCAGAGTTATCTTTCACCATTAAAGGTAAGTGCAACTGATTACAACGCTCTTTGCTCAAGGTCAGACAGATCAATCCACGACCATAACGCGCCATAAAGTTAATGTCTTCCGCAGTACACGTGCTGGCAGGAACTAAAAGATCACCCTCATTTTCGCGATCTTCGTCATCCATCAAGATAACCATCTTGCCTTGTTGGTAATCTTCAATCAGTTCTTCAATGGTATTTAGGGGCATTTTAAATTCCGTTTTTAGCGTTTTTAAATTTTGTCGGTTTCTTATAACTAGTAATTATTCAGTGTTGATTATTTATAGCCATTTTCTGCAAGAAATGCAGCGGTAATATTACTTTCCTGCGGGGCTTGTGGCGCCGTCATCATGCGCTCTAGGTAACGAGCAAGCAAATCAACCTCAAGGTTTACTTTAGTCCCTACCTCAAAATATTCAATCGTGGTTTCTTGTAAGGTATGCGGCACGATATTAACACCAAAAGTACATTCATCAACTGAATTTACCGTCAAACTCACACCGTTAATACAAATAGAACCTTTAGTCGCAATGTATTTGCAGATTTCTAAAGGGGCTTCTATTTCATAACGCCAAGAGCGTGCATCTTCAGAAATTGACTTGACGGTACCTACGCCGTCCACATGACCACTTACCAAGTGACCGCCCAGACGATCTTGCAGAGTTAATGCCTTTTCAAGGTTAACCGGCGTACCTACTTTCCAATCGCCAGCATTAGTTACACTTAAAGTCTCACCAGAAACATCCGCTACATAATGATGCTGATCGAATTCGATTGCGGTCAAACAAATACCATTGGCAGCGATACTATCTCCAATCTGAACATCACTCATATCAAGCTTGCCAACTTCAATGGTCACTTTCCAATCACCCGCTTTGGGTTCAATCTTAGCTATTTTTCCTTCCGCTTGAATGATTCCTGTAAACATGACTACTCTCTTTAATTCTGATTTGTCGTTAAAACGATTTTCAAGTCTTCACCAAACTGAGCAAATTGTTGAATTTTAAAGGTCAACTTATCACTCATATTTTCAATTCCCGGTAGCACAAACATAGGTTTGGCTCTGTCTCCCATTAAAGATGGGGCAATAAAACAGTGCAATTCATCAACAAAACCGGACTGTATAAAAGCACCGGCAACAATCGCGCCAGATTCAACCATCACATCGTTTATCTGTTCTTCTTGCGCTAAGTAACTCAAAATGGATTCGATATCCAAATGATCACCTTCGGCACTCACCGCCACAATTTCCACCTCTTGATGATGTAGGCTCGATACGACCGACTTATTATTTTCAACACTCTCTTTAGTGGTCATCAAAATAGTTCGACCTTGAAGGCTCAACATTTTGGCATCTAAAGGCATACTTAAATGCGGATCAAGCACTACCCTAATCGGGTTACAGTTCTCCGTTGTTAGGTTCAATTCAGCCAACTCATGCGCTGGCAAACGAACATTCAAGCTTGGGTCGTCGGCAAGTACGGTTCCAATACCGGTTATAAGAGCACCTGCTTGGGCACGCATACGATGCACTTCAGCACGCGACTCCGGCCCTGTAATCCAATGGCTTTCGCCGTTTTGCATGGCGGTACGACCATCCAGACTACTGGCAATTTTCAATCTAACAAAAGGTAACTGTTTTTCCATTCTTTTGAGGAATCCTCTGTTTAATTGCCTAGCCTGATCTTCTAACAGGCCGGTTTCGACTTTGATACCTGCATTGGTGAGTATATCCACGCCTTTGCCTGCTACCAGCGGATTAGGATCCGTCATGGCAATCACAACTCTTTTCAAACCCGCTTCAACAAATTTAAGTGCACAAGGCGGTGTGCGGCCAAAGTGCGAACAGGGTTCTAAGGTCACATAGGCAGTAGCATCGCTTATATCGT
Organism: Piscirickettsiaceae bacterium; assembly: GCA_021767305.1. The sequence continues at coordinate 5,004 of JAASTL010000077.1, forward strand.
TACCTTGCGCCTGCGCATTAGCTATGGCTTCAGGTTCTGCATGCGGCAAACCCGCTTTTTGATGCCAACCTTCACCAATCACTTCCCCCTCTTTAACCAGCACACAACCGACAGCAGGATTCGGCTTGGTTGAATAAATACCCTGCGCGGCCAATTCAATGGCTCGCTCCATAAACTGCTGATCTTGAAGTTGTTGCTTAGAGATTGAATCTGACATGAGAGGCAAAATTAGTTACGGGTCATTATTTTGTCATTATTTAGCCGTGGTCTGCGTAACCAGCTTTTCGATTTCTTCTCTAAAGGCATTCACATCCTGGAAAGAACGATACACCGATGCAAAGCGCACATAAGCGACTTGGTCGAGTTCACGCAAGGCATCCATAACCCACTCACCTAAAGTGGATGATGGGATTTCACGCACCCCTTCGGACATTAAACGTTTGGTGATTTGGCTCGCTATCTGATCAATTACATCGCTCTCTACCGGGCGTTTTTCTAAAGCCTTAATCAAACCACTGCGAATTTTTTCTTCATCAAAGCGCTCTCGATTACCATCACTTTTAACCACTCTTGGCAAAGAAAGCTCTGCTGATTCATATGTCGTAAATCGTTCGCCGCAACTGATGCATTCGCGGCGACGTCTAACTTGAACACCTTCAGTAGCTAAGCGAGAATCGATGACTTTAGTATCTGCTGCATTGCAAAATGGACAGTGCATGCAACCTCCTTAAATTTTCTACAAGCCCGCTGCATTTAATAAACAGCTTATTTTAAGACTCATAATTATAAAAAAACCACCTGTACCTGATATACAGATGGTTTTTGAAAATAGCTAACTCATTTTTTGATAATTTAGTCTATTTGTGTGTTTGCACTGTAAAGGCATAGGCAAAATGTTTAGCAACCAATTAACGGTAAACAGGTTTTGCTTCACACAGTGCCGATACTTTAGC
>JAASTL010000078.1 GCA_021767305.1 Piscirickettsiaceae bacterium
AATAGCTGGCTATTCGCAAGTTTTCCAACAAAAATCAGTCGAATTTTAGCCATTTTTACTCGTGTATCTATCTCGTGTTTACACCCTAGTAGGTGCAAAGCTCTCAAATCATCAATACATAAATTGGATAATTAATCATACGGCTCTAATGAAACTCTTGAGAGCTATAAAATAATCTATTCATTTTCAATTACTGATAAAAATTAACTATCAATATCTTGGATTTAATCAATTAGCTAAGCAGCTAAACATACAAGATAATAATTAAATATTGAAAAACTATACAATATCTATACAATTAGTATACATATTGACTATTTTATGAACAAGTTTGCTTTATCTGATGCAACAACTCATACACATGGTTGCAGCAATTAATCAACTTAGGTTCATAAACCTTTAAACAGATTTCTAAAAATCTTAGGAAAACATTATGCGCTGGTTTGAGCACACTATTTCTGATCAATTTTTTGAAGTTAAGCCTGCTGGAAGAAGTTCCAAGTGCCGCTTTAAAGATTGGATTTTGGATGATTCAAATTTTGAAGAATCCCCTATCAAAGGGGGATACAAACAGGCTGAGAAAAAACTCGAAAAGCTTGATGTTGATTATTATTCGAAATCCCGCAACCATCTTGGAGGTGGTGTATCTCAGCTTTCAGCATACATAGAGCATGGCTTAATAGACCCGGCGACCATCCTCAAATATATCGATTCAACCAGTGATCGTGAAAGTGCTTATCGCTTTCTACAACAGCTCAGTTGGCGTGATTTTTTTGCCAAGCGCTACAAAGAACAACCTGAGAGTGTTTGGGTTGATTTACAACCTTATAAAACAGGTTATACAGCCGACGATTATGCTGATGAACTACCGGCAGACATAGCAGAAGCACAGACCGATGTCGCAGTAATCAACCAGTTTATTAAAGAGATGCAGCAGAATGGTTACCTACATAACCATGCACGTCTCTACCTTGCTGCCTATATAGTTCACTGGCGCCGTGTTAAATGGCAGGTGGGTGCGCGCTGGATGCTGAAATATTTGATTGATGGCAATATCGCTTCAAACAATTATTCTTGGCAATGGGTTGCCAGTACCGGCAGCAATAAACCCTATATTTTCAACCTAGAAAACCTGCGTAAATATGTGCCAGATGACGAATACAACCTCAATACCGAAGATAACAAAGCCATCACCGGCACCTATGATGCTCTTAACCATAAACTCTTCCCAAAACGGAGTAATTAATCATGGACTTTAAAAACAATACCACTTGGATTTGGTTACAAGCGAATGATTTAAATGCCAATCACCCAGCAATTCAGCAGGCCGGTGAATACGATGCCATTCTGTTTATCTGGGACGAAGCGCACTTTGCATCACAATTTTATTCCAAGCAACGTCTGTTTTTTATTTGGCAATGTCTGCAGGACTTTAAAGACTTGCCTTTAATAGTGATTAAAGGTGAGACAGACTTAATTCTCAAAAGGTTATACAAAGACAATCCTGACACAGTCATTTTCAGCCCAGAAAATCCGAACATCAGTTTCTCCAGATGGCCGTTTGTCACCTCTCTGAGTCAAGAGCAATTGATTAAGTTTGATAAAAAGCTGCCGTTTAGCTTTTCTAAATTTTGGAAAAGTGCTGAAAAACAGCTTTTTGCCAGCTAAATTAATTGTCACTGCGTGAATCATTAAAATGCAAAAATGGCACTCTTATTTAGGTTATGGCGGACTTATTCCATTTATTGGTTTGAGTCTACTAGCTCTGTCTGGGGGCACACTATTTAATGAACCCGCGCGCTTTTATCTTATTCCTTATGGCGCACTCATTTTTAGCTTTATTGGCGGGATTTATTGGGGTGTTACGCTTAGCAATACAAACAAAACTATATTGTTACTGGTCTCAATCACTGTCATGCTTTGGGCATGGCTTTGGATTATCCTGCCGGGTATTCCACCTTCTTTAATGGCTTTGAGTTTTTGGCTTTTACCCCTATTTGAATTTTTCTATTTAAGACAGGTATTTAATTCTGAATTTTTACTGATGCGCAGAGTGCTCTCAATCATTGCAGGAATAAGTTTAGCAACACTCTGTTTCGTCTAATTAACTTTCATAGCAATTAAAATCAATTATTTAGTCTCTACAGAAAAGTTTAATTTACCAGCCATGGAGCTAAGTTCACAGACTATGGAGCCAGTCGGCTAATCTGCCAGCCGCTATCCGTTTTTTCTTGTGGCTGATAAACGATTCTATCGTGAATACGATCTTTACCCCCTTGCCAAAACTCAAAATAGACGGGTTCTACGCGATAACCTCCCCAAAACTTTGGGAACTCAATCTCTTTTTCTTGGAACTGCTGTTTCAACTTGGCAAATTGATTCATCAATACAGAACGCGAAGAAACTACTTTACTCTGCTCACTGACCCAAGCTCCCATTTGGCTTCCTTTTGGGCGTGAAAAAAAGTAATCCATTGATTCTTTGGTGGAAATCTTACTCGCCTTGCCACGAATCTTGACCTGTCTTTCCAAATCCAACCATAAGAACTGCAAACTCACTAACGGATTATTTTCAATCTCTTGCGCTTTACGACTGCCGTAATTGGTAAAAAAGACAAAACCTGATTCATCGTATTTCTTTAACAAAACTGTTCGAGTATTTGGCCAACCCTGTTCATCAATAGTGGCCACTACCATTGCATTAGGTTCAGTTAATTGCTGCTGTTGCGCTTCAAAAAACCACTGTTCAAACTGCTTAAACGGATTAGTCGCAACACTAGATTCATCTAACTCACCACGCTCATAAGAGCGACGTAGATCATGCAGTTCTTGACCAACAACCTCACTCTGGTGAGCGTTTTTGAACGGTTTTTCACTCATTAGAATCGTCCTTTTATATTTTTCAGTAATGACAAACACTTGGATAGGCGCTTAGACAAACACTTAGACAAGTACTTATGAGTTTACTTCCAACCCTGTTGCCATTGTTCACTATTTTTTAGCACTTCAGCTGTGATGGTATAACTATTTTTCGTCATTACCGCCTCTAATTCTAAATCAATCAACTGACCGGTAACTTCATCTTCATTAACGGCAACAACCAGAAAGTGTTTCTCTCTATTTTGAGGGTTGAGCGCGGTCCATTTCGAGTGAAATAACTTTTTCGGGTTGAAACGGTTCATGATGATTCAGCTCTATGCTCAATAAAGGATTGTAAGTTACGGTAAAAAGCATTCGGTTTTTCTATCCACGGAAAATGTCCGCAGCCATCAATTAGATGTTTACCCGCAAACTCCAGATGCTTTTCCATCGCATCCAAGTTGTATGGCATAAGATAATCTTGCTTACACTCTAGGAAATAGCTTGGTTTATTGAGTTTTTGCAGTTGCGGGTAAGTAATTGGGTTAGCGTCATAGGCCTTCCATGCAATGACATTGAGGTCGATATTAAAGTCATCTAAACCAAATTGCTCGGCGTACTCTACACCTTGTTGATAATTCAAAAAGTAAGTTGGAAGTACCTGTTTTATCTGCTTTAGGGTAATACGGTCTAGTTCACTTTCAGCAACTTCCGTTTTATGTTCCCAGTTTGCCTCATCATCCCAGGCTAAATTTAATTCTGTGCGGTTACGTAGATCAATTTCGCGAGTGAGATTACGCATCGCTTTCTTTTCCGGATCAACGGGGTTTAATAGAATAATTTTAGCTACATACTGAGGGAATTCTCGGGCATACAGCATAGCCATTAAGGCACCCCATGAGTGTCCAATAACAACAGCGGGGTGATCCATACCAGTTTTTGCTTGCCAATGGGATTGCACAGCATGAATCTGCTGGTTCCATGTTTGTAGAAGTTGCTCAGGACTCTCTTCAACTGCTGATATGTTTAATAATTCGCGGTTTTCCCCAATACCAATCATATCCATTAAGACAACGTCCTTATTCCAAGCACTGATGGCTTGTTGAATAGGTTGCAAGTTCCAACTAGAAAATCCTGGTCCGCCACCTAATAGAATCACCAATTGTTTGGGTTGACTGGCATTTGCAGAGTTGATTAATAAGCTACTAGAGACATTTGATTGTGAATGATTTGCTTGCCCTACTTTAAGGTGAAATTTGAGGGGTTGCTGCTGAAACTGAATAGTGGATGCTTGAGAGTTGTAACCTGATGCCATTGCCCAGGTAGAAATAAAACAGAGGGAGCTGAACATTAAATATCTGCTGAACTTCATCTAGAACACCCTTAAATTCAAATTGACGAAAATATCTTCTGATGAAAACAAAAAAACTTGCGTGAGTTTGGTTGTAAGCCAAACTCCACACCCAAGGTGTAAATTTAGGTGTTTTTTCGCAAGTGCAATTGGATACTCTTCTTGAACCTAAAGTGTCAGGTTACAATTCAAATTATATTTAATGTATAACTCTTGTCAAATATTTTGTACAATTATTTTTACATTAATAAAACAGATGTTTATCTATTTCCCAATGACTTTAACGAGCACTTTGACGAGCACTCTAACTGGCAATCTTTCTGAGAAACACTTTGAAAGTCACTCTGAGACTCAAGATGTTTCATTTGCCAACCCCTCTTTACCTAAAGTCGAGTTGGTTTGGTTTAAACGCGATTTAAGAATCAGCGACCACCTGCCTTTACTCGAGGCTTGCCGTTATGCGCAGAAAAACACGAGCCAGATTTTACCTATCTATCTCATTGAACCAGAAATTTGGCAAAACCCAGATGCTTCTGCCCGCCATTGGCAATTTATTAATGATTGTTTAATTGAGCTTAACCAAGACCTTTCCGTGCTGGGTCAACCATTGCAAGTATTGCAAGGTTCGGCTACCGATGTGTTTGCCGATTTACTGCAACAGTTTCAGGTTCTAACCGTATGGAGTCACTTAGAAACCGGAAACCTAGCCAGCTTTAAACGCGACCTTGCTGTTAAATCTCTGCTAAAAAATCAGCAAGTGAATTGGATTGAATTCCCACAACACGCGGTGCAACGGGCTGGCATTAATCGTGATTTTTACAGTCAACTCAGCCAACATTTTTTTGCAATGCCAGTCCTACCTAAACCTGAAAAACAGGAGTTTTGGTCAAACAAGGTTGCGGTTGAAGATCAGCAAAGCATATCTCTAAAAAACTTTGCTAGTCCAGCAAACATAACTAAGTGCTTGGAAATCACCGAAAGGATGCAAAACCCTTATTTGGATTTCAACAAACCGTTCAATAAACCATATTCACCCTTAATCCAAAAAGGTGGTCGTTCCCAAGGCATTAAACTGCTACAGAGTTTTTTAGAACATCGCCATCGCAAGTATTTGGCAAATATTTCCAAGCCATTAGGTGGCGACCTTTTCAGCTCTAGGCTCAGCCCTCACCTTGCTTATGGCACCTTATCGATTCGAGAGGTGATGCAGCTAAGCCGAGACACACTCAAGCAAAATCGCAGTAAAGCAATGCAACCTTTTGAGATGGTTGATGAATTGGATGGCTTGGATAATAACGAAAATAGCCTCAATCAACCCAGAAGTAGGCAGGCTAGAGGTATTCAGGTTTTTCAGCAACGCCTCTACTGGCAGAGCCACTTTATACAAAAACTGGAAACGGAGCCGGCTATTGAAGAACATGCTATGCACCCTGCCTATGAAGACATACGTGCATGGGATAAAACATCACAACAACATTTTCAGGCATGGTCCACCGGAAACACCGGTTTTCCGATGATTGACGCTTGTATGCGTTGTTTATTGGCAACCGGCTGGCTGCCTTTTAGAATGCGGGCTTTGTTGGTGAGTTTTGCCAGTTACCAGCTTTGGATTCCCTGGCAAAAAACTGCTCATCATCTCGCCCAATTATTCACCGATTATGAACCCGGTATTCACTACTCTCAAATTCAAATGCAAT
>JAASTL010000079.1 GCA_021767305.1 Piscirickettsiaceae bacterium
ATCGTTGAAAAAGATAATGAAGCCGCGTTATCTGTATTGGCAGTGAAAAAAACCGTAGATCACCTTATTCAAGAAGGGCTTAAACATCAGGTCAGAAGATTTAAGCCAAATGAAGAGCGTTTAAATATTTTTAGAATTGAAATGCAGTTAGTACATGGATTTAAACAATTTCACACCTTGAGTAAACGAATTGCAAAAATTCAAATAGAAAGCGATAAAGTAGCTAAAGTGAAGGAACAGAATCCAGATTCTGAAAAAGTTGACTGAAAATAATTTTTTGGTGGTAGTTAAGTTTAGAGAATAAATTTAAGCGAATGTAATATTTTAGTATTTTGCTTAAAAAATAGGCTTTCATTTATAGGTGTTGTAGACGATATTAATAAACCAATAATACAAATTGTTAGGTTTTATAAAAAAACCGCTTAAATCGCCTTATTTTAAGGATTTTTCTGATTTATAAAGATTTATTGGTTTAAACAGTCTAATTGAGACAATTATTTTGTATTGTCTTGGATGATAAAAAAACGAAGGAGATTTTTATGGCAACAGTTGTTAAGGGTAATCGTCCACTTAGAATTTTTGCGGCTTTGATTTTTACTATTTTAGTTCTTGCTCATTTTTTTGGGAGTGTAGATTTAACAACGCCCTCGGTTTTATGGATTATGGTGTTAATGTCTATTAATGCATTTCAAGCAAGTTTTACCGGTTTTTGTCCAATGTTTAAAGATAAGCGGGGTAATTGTGTTGCTTGTGGTGTGCAATGTTCTGAAACCACAGATACTAAATCGTCATGTTGTGATGCGGGAGGTTGCTGTGGTGATTCAGAGAAATCAGACAGTGAAGATGTTAAAAAGTCGACAAGCTAATTGGTTCAATAAATTCATGTTTCACGTGAAACAAAATTATTTTTTAAAAACGATCACTGACAAACCTAAAGGAACTCTCTGAGATTATGTGGCTCCAAAAACAGATTACATTAAAAGCAAAACCGAGAGGTTTTCACTTAGTAACAGATGAGTTGCTTAGAGAGATTCCAGAGTTAAAAACCTATAAGGTTGGCTTGATGCATGTTTTTATAAAACATACCTCTGCATCTTTAACCATAAATGAAAATGCAGATCCCTCGGTGAGAGAAGACTTTGAAAGTTTTTTCAATGATGTGGTGGCAGAAAATAAGCCTTATTACACTCATATTTATGAAGGCTCTGATGATATGCCAGCACACTTGAAAGGGAGTGTTTTAGGTTTTGATCTCACCATACCTGTCAGTAATGGTAGTTTAAACTTAGGAACTTGGCAGGGCATCTATCTTTGCGAACATCGTAATCATGGTGGTGCACGAAAGCTAGTAGTGACTTTGCAGGGTGAATAGTTTGTACAAAACGTGGCAGAATAAATAGCCGACTCAGAATAACTAATATAAATTCTGCACACAGATTAGTAGTTAAAACATACTCTAGTATTAACAAAATAGACAAACACACAAAAAATTATAAAAAGGATAGGCGGGTTATGTCAGATACAAATCCATTGTTACAGATTGATGGTTTTCCAAAATTTGGAAAGTTTCACGTGGAACATATTGAACCAGCTGTTTCACAAATGATTGAAGAAAATCTTACCGAAGTCGAAAATCTAGTCTCGCTGGAAGCAGCCGCAACATGGGAAAATTTTGTAGAAAAACTGGAAGTTTTAGATAATCGATTTGAACGAGTTTGGGGCCCAATAGGACATCTAGATGCGGTTATGAACTCGGATGAATGGCATCAAGCTTATACGAACTGTTTAGAGAAAGTAACGCAATACCATACCCAGTTGGGTCAAAACAAAGGTCTGTTTGAAAAGTTCACTCAATTAGCCGAGAGTGAAGAATACAAAACTTATAACTTGGCGCAGAAGAAAGTTATTGAAAATGCCTTAAGAAATTTCCGTTTAAGTGGCATTGCTTTGCCGGCAGACGAACAACAAACCTATAAAGAGTTGAGTCAACGTCTGTCTCAATCTAGTAGCCAATTTGGTAATCATGTTTTAAAAGCAACACAAGCTTGGTTTAAAAAGATTGATGATGAAAAACAATTAGCGGGTATTCCTGACACTTCAATTGGTCTGTTGAAGCAATATGCTGAGCAGAGAGATTTAGATGGCTGGTGTGTTACCTTGGACTTTCCATCTTATTTAGCGGTTATGACTCATGCAGATAATAGAGCGTTGCGTCAGGAGGTTTATAAGGCTTTTGCTACGCGTGCATCCAACTTGTTTGATTACCCTGAATTTGATAATAGTGAATTGATTGCTAATATCCGTAAGGATCGTCATGAGCTGTCGATGTTGTTAGGGTTTAATAATTACGCGGAATATTCTTTGGCCACTAAGATGGCGGAAAACACAGACCAAGTCATCGGTTTTCTAAAAGACCTAGCCTTAAAGTCAAAACCGCAAGCGGAGCTGGAATTAGAAAAGTTAACCCAGTTTGCAAAAAAACATCTGCAGATAGATGAGTTGCAACCTTGGGACATAACTTACGCTTCTGAAAAATTAAAGAATGCAACCTTGGCTTTATCACAAGAAAAGTTACGTCCATATTTTCCGATTGAAACCGTTTTGAGTGGATTGTTTTCCATTACTGAAACTCTGTTTAAAATTCGTATTAAACAAAAACAGAATGTGCCTGTATGGCATGATGATGTGCGTTTCTTTGAGCTGATTGATGAACAAAATAAAGTAGTCGGGCATTTCTATTTGGACCTCTATGCACGAGCCAATAAACGGGGCGGTGCATGGATGGACTCAGCGGTGACTCGCTGGAAACATTCTAAAGGTGATATTCAAACCCCTATTGCCTATCTGGTGTGTAACTTCACTCCGCCAGTAGGGGATAAAGAAGCCTGTTTAACGCATGATGAAGTGACCACTTTATTCCACGAGTTTGGACATGGTATTCATCATCTGTTCACTAAAATGGAACAGATGGATATTTCTGGTATTAGTGGTGTGCCTTGGGATGCAGTAGAACTGCCATCTCAATTTATGGAAAACTTCTGCTGGGAAAGAGAGGGTCTTAACTTTATTTCTAGTCATATTGATAGCGGTGAACCTCTGCCTGAGGAGTTGCTTCAGGCATTAAAGAAAGGACGTGGTTTCCAATCAGCGATGATGATGTTGCGCCAAATAGAATTTGCGCTGACCGACTTTGAGATGCACTTGAGTTATGATCCCGCTTCACCGGAAGATGTATTACAGTTGAGTCAACGTATACGTGATGAAGTCGCTGTGGTCAAACCACCTGAATATAATCGTTTTATGCATAGTTTTAGTCATATTTTTGCTGGCGGCTATGCGGCAGGTTATTACAGCTACAAATGGGCTGAGGTTCTATCTGCGGATGCCTTCAGTCTTTTTGAAGAAAATGGTATTTTGGATGCTGAAACCGGCATGAAGTTTAAAAATACTATTTTGGCGGCTGGAGGTTCGGTTGATCCAATGACACTGTTTAAATCTTTCCGTGGTCGCGAACCTGAAATAGCAGCACTGTTAAGACACAGTGGAATTAAAGTGGCTGCTTAAACGATCAACTGAGAGATTAAGGAGAGGGTGTGTTTGCTTTACTATTTGAACGTAAGTTTTATCCTCTCTTTTGGTTACAGTTTTTAGGCGCCTTTAACGACAATTTATTCAAAAATGCCATGGTCATGCTCATCACTTTTAGAATGAGCCAAACACCAGAACAGACCGGCTTGTTAATTACTTTAGCAGCCGGTCTTTTTATATTACCTTTCTTTATCTTTTCTTCCTTAGCAGGGCAAATAGCCGACCGTTACCCTAAGTCTTTTTTAGTTAAACGTATCAAACTTGCCGAAGTGCTGATTATGGCGCTGGGTGGATTAGCTTTAATCAGTGGTAGTTTAGAATTATTGTTTATTACCCTGTTTTTGATGGGCTCTCAGTCCGCCTTTTTTGGACCTATTAAGTATGCGCTTTTACCTGAAATTTTAGATAAACGCACCCTAATAAAAGGTAACTCATTAGTGAGTGGCTCTACCTTTATTGCTATTTTATTAGGAACCATAGGTGGTGGTTTAGGGGTATTAATGGAACAGGGACAGACTTTAATGAGTATGGTGATTTTGGGTGTAGCTGTGCTGGGTTATCTGTTTAGTTTGGGTCTACAGGATTCAAAAGCCGCGAACCCAAGCCTTACATTAAATTGGAATATAGCGACTTCAACCTGGCGTATGGTTGGACAGAGTCGGCAGTACCCATTAGCGCTGTTTGCTATATTTTGTATATCTTGGTTTTGGTTTATTGGCGCAACCCTGTTAAGTCAAATTCCCACTATGGTGAAATACGATCTCTTGTCTGATGATAATGTTGTGGTAGTGTTGTTAACCTTATTCTCTGTTGGTATCGCTATAGGTTCTGCATTGGTTGGTCGTTTTATGCAGGGCAGGGTGCACTTACGCTGGCACTGGGTTGTCTTAGTTGTCATGAGTTTAATGTTATGGATAACGGTGTGGAGCATTCACAGTTTTCACGCCCAAAACATGCAAATTGCTCCACGTGAAAACTTGCTGACGTTTGCAGAGATTATTACTATTTGGCCATTGAATTTAAGTTTTATGAGCTTTGCTATTTTGGCAGTTATGGGTGGACTTTATATAGTACCTCTCTATACCTTATTGCAAACTTATACGCCATTCTCGGTACGTGCTAGAATGGTGGCGGTTAATAATATTGTCAATGCATTGCTCATGGTGAGCTCAGCCATTTTAATTATGATTGGCTTTGCATTGTCATTAAGCCTCATGCAAATGCTGTTTGTCTTAGGTGTAATCAACCTGATAATGGCCATCTGGTTATTTAAAAATAGAAAGTTAATTAGTGTCGACAAATAAACCAAAGAGTTTATATAAAAAAATGAAATTGGAGTGATATGAAGTCGGTTATTAAACCTATAGCAAAGCTGCTATTTAAGATTTTTTACCGTGTTGAAGTGACAGGCTTAGAGAACTATCAGGCCGCTAAAGAGACCGGTAAACCCATTCTCATTATTGCAAACCATGTCTCACTTTTAGATGGACCCTTGCTCGATCTCTACCTTCCGGGAGAAACCTCTTTTATGGTCGATACCACCCATACCAAAAAATGGTATGAGCGTTGGATACTTTCTATGACCAACTACTTTGCAGTTGATGCACGCAGTCCTCTCGCCACAAAACACATAATTGAAGAACTTAGAAAAGGTAAACAGTGCATGATTTTTCCCGAAGGAAGAATCACCACCAACGGGGCTTTGATGAAAGTCTACGAAGGCACTGGGATGGTGGCAGATAAAACCGATGCTATTGTTGTTACTGTCAATATAGGTGGCGCGCTTTACAGCAAACTATCTTACCTTGATGGAGAGCGACACTCCTATATTAAACAGCGCTGGTTTCCGAAGATTAAGTTGAGTGTGATGCCACCCACAGAAATCAAAGCGGAGAGAGGGCAGAAAAGTCATCAGCGCTATCAGTTTTACAAACGTACCGTTTTCCAATTATTAAGAGACGCCGGTTACCAAGGTTCGGTTGAAGAGAAGTCTTTATTTGCGACTTTACTTGATACTAAAAGTAGAGGTAACGCCAAGCAAATTTGTATTGAAGATATCAACGATGTCAGCCTAAGTTTAAAAAAGCTTGTGCAAGCCTCTGTTATTTTAGGTGCAGCACTGCAGAAACATCTTAAAGACGAAAAACGCGTAGCCATGATGCTGCCGAATGTTTCTGGCGTACCGGCTACTTTCTTTGCTTTACAAGCTTATGGTTATGTTCCTGCCATGATCAACTTTACCGCGGGTCAAAGCGCAATTGAATCGGCTTTTACCACCGCCGAACTTAAGACTTTGGTGACTTCCAGAAA
>JAASTL010000080.1 GCA_021767305.1 Piscirickettsiaceae bacterium
ATTGCAAGCTCCATCATGCGTTGCATATAACCAATCTCATTGTCATACCAAGCTAACACTTTGACATGAGTATCATTAACCACACGAGTCGACTGCGCATCAATTACCGAAGAACAAGTTTCCCCTTCGTAGTCCACCGAAACGAGAGGCAGTTCTTCATAACCTAAAATATCTTTTAAATAGCTTTCTGAGGCCTCTTTAAATAAACCATTCACTTCCTCAACCGAAGTTGGGCGTTGCATTTCCATCACCAAATCAGTTAGTGAGGCATTCATAAATGGCACACGCACGGCAATGCCATCTAAACGACCATTTAATTCTGGAAAAATCGTACCAATCGCACTAGCAGAACCGGTTGAAGTTGGGATTAATGATTCAAAACTGGAACGCGCACGACGCCAATCTTTATGCCCATGATCCACTACTTTTTGCGTATTAGTTCGATCGTGCATAGTGGTGATAGAGCCATGTGAGATACCAATTTTTTCATGCAACACTTTAATCACGGGAGCAATACAGTTGGTGGTACATGATGCCGCGGTAATCAATTTATCTTCACCGGCCACAAAAATATCGTCATTGATCCCCATAACAATATTTTTAACGCCCTCTTTGAAAGGTGCTGCCACTATGACCTGTTTTACACCCTGATCAAAGTAAGGCTGAACCTGTTCGCGAGTGCGAAATGCGCCTGTACATTCGAGCACAATATCAACCTCTAAGCCACCCCAATCAAAATCTTGAATGGCTTTACAAGAACTATAGCCAATGGATTGCCCATCAATCACAATCTGACCATTTTCTGCGGTGGCTTTATGTTGCCAGCGCCCATGTGCAGAGTCAAAATTCAAAAGATGCGCAGAGCCCGCTGCATCGGTGGCAATTTCATTGATATGAACAAACTCAATGCCTTGCCAAGCAAATGCCTGACGTAATCCCAAACGTCCCATGCGTCCAAATCCATTAATTGCAACACGAATCATTTTGCCCCCTTATAATCTATTACTATCAAAAACAATTTAATTATTTCAGCTAATTTGTCGACGATTTAGTCGACGATTTAGTCAACCATTTATATTCGCTTATACGGATATATGAATTATACTTAAATCAATCAAAATTCAATCACAGTTTTATGACAAATATGACAGATTTAAAAGCATTAGAAGAACATGCTCAATTTCACAAGGCATTAGCAGAACCGATACGCCTTCGCATCTTAGCCTTGCTTGGCATTAGAGAATCTCTTTGTGTTTGTGATTTAGTAACTGTACTAGATTTATCACAAAGTACGGTTTCCAGACACCTTGCTTATTTAAAAAACCAAGGAATAGTTAATTCCTGGCGTGAGGGAACTTGGATGCACTACGCGTTAGATAGAAATCATCCGGCATCAGAGGTGCTTATGCCAAGTATGGAATTTTTAGGAACGCTTGAGCTTGTAAAGAGTGATCGATTAGCACTGAAGAATCATGAAACCACACCAAGACAGTGTAGTTTATGAGAAAGGTTATAAAGCATCATTGATACAAGCTAGCGCTTTCTTTTGTCAGTTAATTTACATTGAAGCCTCTAACTTCAAGTAAGTTCGATTCAGGTTTTGTTTATGCCAAGAATCATAGTGTTTAAGATACTTGAACTCAGACCAGTCTTTGTTTTCTGCAACAGCTGAATCAACACCTGCAAAATCTTCTGCATATTGAGTCATGGTTGAAACCAGTTTTTTCAAATAATTTCCAGTTTCAGCATCTGCTTGTTTCCAGTCTGATACTTTTCCGTGTCCAGGCACTATAAATACAGCGGGTAATTGACGCATCTGCTGATAAGCCTCATTCCAAGTCACAGGATTAGACCATGGGTGCACACCTAACATACGGTCTAAATAAACGATATCGCCGGTAAACAAGACTTTTTGCCTTGGTAACCATAATGCACTATCACCAGAGAAGTGGGCATCGCCATAAAAATTCAATTGCATTTCAACACCACCAATAGTTAGAGAGTTTTTGGTGTTTTCTAAGACAATATCTGCAGTTTTCATAACTATATCTTTGGTTTCGGGCAACGCTTTCGCCATGCGTTCAACGACTTGGTTAAACATCGTTTTTTGAGTTTTGACCGTGGCATGGTATGCATAGATTTTTGCCCCTTTTTTAGAAAAATAATCATTCCCCAACCAGCGATGGTCTTGGCTACCAACATTAATCACCGCCACAATCGGCTGATCTTTAATGCTTTTGGCCATCGCTTCAAGCTTTTGCGCACCTAAATTACCCGAGCCAGAATCTACCAACACCCAGCCCACATTAGTGTCAATAAAACCAATATTATTATTCAATCCTAAGTTTTCAGGGGTACGGTCAGTAATTGGCCCAATATAGGCATAAACACCATCGGTTACTTTGTGCGCTTTAAAGTCCATAGCTTGAGCTGAAAATGAGGTAATGGCCAACGAGGCTGCTGCCATTAAACCTAACAATCTTCTTCTATTCATATTCAGTTTTCCTTTCTAGTAAAAGCGATACTTTATGAGGACTTGCTCATGACAACCACTCGATAATCATTTTTTTATTAGGCATGCCGCCTGAATGAACCACTTGCTCTTTAATGACGATGCCCGGAGTGCTCATAACGCCATAAGATGCAATCTCAGCAATGTCTTCCACTTTAATAACATTCACTTCCACCCCGATTTCTTCAGCCGTCGATTCAATAAGCTTGACCGTATTCGCGCATGTCGCGCACCCTGTACCTAAGACCTTAATTTCAAATGAGGCATCAGAACAACAATTAGAAGTAGAAGCGGTTTTCTTATTGTCACAACAAGGCGCATCTACTTGAGAACCTGAACCACAACAACCTGTTTGTTGTTTTGCTTCTGTTTTAGGCTCAGTATCACAAGTGCCACTTGGGCAGCATTCACCTGTTTTAGAAAGCTTGCCTAACATTTCTGCTGGACACCAACCAGTAAAGGTCGCCTGTAACCCCATTAATGCAGGCATCACTGCAAGCCAAAGCCAGTTAAAAGAGACCAAATCTGTTTGCCCACTGAAGTGAGCCAACACAATAGCCAATAAAATTATCAACGTCATTAGACGAACCATTAAATTACCTTTCACGCGATCCACTCCTTATGAATTAGGCATACAAAAAATTAAACAGGTAACCTACCAAAATAAACGCAATCACTAAAACACCGACAAACACAGCCAAAGCTGGCCAGCGAATCACTTTACGTAAGATTAATAGTTCTGGCAGTGATAAAGCCGCAATACTCATCATTAAAGCCAGGCTCGTTCCTAAGGGAACTCCTTTACCTAGCATCGCTTCAACAACCGGAATAACACCGGTGGCATTGGAATAAAGAGGCACCCCAACTAAAACTGCGGCAGGCACATTCCACCAACTGGAAGCATCACTTAAATAAGTGGTTACCCATGCTTGGGGAACAAAACCATGAAATACGGCGCCAATCGCAATCCCAATAAACACCCAATGCCAAATACGTTTTACGATTACTTTGACTTCGTTCCAGGCAAAATCATGACGTTGAGATAAACCACCGCTATGGGCAATTTGCTCCTGCTGCCGGCGCATCTTAATATCCCAAACATATGACTCCACCCAGCGTTCCGGCTTGAACCATTCAATCACCATAGAACCAATATAGGCGACGACTATGCCTGCTAACACATAAAGCAAAGCAACCTCCCACCCCAATAAACTAATCAACAGTACAACAGCGACTTCATTAATCATCGGGCTAGCGATTAAAAAGGCAAAAGTAATCCCTAATGGAATGCGAGCTTCAACAAAACCAATAAACAAAGGCACGGACGAACAAGAGCAAAATGGGGTGACTGAACCTAACATTATGGCCAAAGAACGTGCTTGCCACTTGGGTCGCCCCGCTACTATTTGTCGCACTCGCTCTGTAGAAACAAACGCACGTAATAGTCCCATCAAATAGATAATCACGATTAGCAGAAAAAATATTTGCAGGCTATCCATAACAAAAAACTGGACTGCAGCCCCAAGCTCGCTTTGAGAACTTAACCCCAGCAACGAAAAAGCGACGAAATTACCTATCTGTTCAAACATAAGATGCCATTTTAAAAAATAAAAATTATTATATCCGCATATACGGATTAATTAAAATATTTTCACATTGCAGATTCATTTTTAGCGAAAAATAAAATTTAAAAAAGCGTGCTTACAGAAGAAATTGGAATGGGATTTGGAAGAATAATTAGAATGAAAAGTATGTTTAAAGGTTGCAGAAAACTAAGATATGAAGAATTTGGTATGAAGTATTTGGCATATTACTAGAGCAACAGGAATTCAGTTGTTTGCATTATTTGTTAGTATCTTTAATAAAGGATCAGACTGCTTCTGACCTATGAGACATGCAAAAAAGGATAGAGATGCTATGAGCAAAGCCTGGATAAAATTCATCACATTGGGAATTTCTACCCTGCTTCTGAGTAGCTGCTCCAATACTGAAGTCAACCCACGGAGCAGTTCCTCTTTTTATAAAGATAGTGTCTTTGAAAGTAAAATGGACGGTCAAAATATCGGCTTCACCGAAACCGTGAAAATCATCTGGGAACTTTTTGTTACCGATAACATTGTAACCGAACCTAAAAAAGGTGAAATACCCGTTAACCTTTTGACCACGCAAGAACTCATTGAGATGCCTGATAATAGTGTGGTTCGGTTTGCACACTCAACATTGCTATATAAACTGGATGGGCGTTTAATTTTAACCGACCCGGTATTTTCAAAAAGAGCTTCTCCAGTCGCATTTTTTGGCCCAAAACGTTTTCACGAGCTGCCCCTTGCTTTAGAGCAGCTACCTAAAATAGATATCCTTATCCTCTCGCATAACCATTATGATCATTTTGATGAGACCACGCTAAAAGCCATGCAAACACGCATCGGCCATGTTTATACCACTATTGGCATTAAAGCCATGCTATTGGACTTAGGTTATCAAGACAATCAAGTAACCGAACTCGATTGGTGGGAAGGCGCTAAAAGTAAATCTATTGAAATCGTAGCCACTCCAGCACAACATTTTTCTGGACGTGGCGTATTTGACCGTAATAAAACACTATGGGCTTCCTGGGTAATTAAAAGCGGTAACTCAAATCTATTTTTTGGTGCAGACAGCGGTTACTTCGATGGGTTTAAAAAAATAGGCGAACAGTTTGGTCCTTTTGATATGACCTTCCTAGAAAACGGCGCTTATAACGAACGCTGGCGTGCCATACATATGATGCCTGAGGAGGCAGTTCAAGCGCATAAAGACCTAAATGGCGAATGGCTTTTCCCTATACATAATGGCAGTTTTAAGTTAGCAATGCACCCATGGAAAGAGCCGTTTCAAAGGATTGAAGCATCAGCGTTAACAAATAATGTAAGCATCATTACACCCAAATTTGGCGAAATCATTTCTATCGAAAACCCAGAAACTAAAACACCCAACTGGTGGAAATAGAGAATAGTAAAAAGTATTTAACTTGGAATAAAGATGGTGCCCAGGGCCGTCACAGGAAGTTTTTTATTTTCAATTACTTAGAAAACCTAAGTTTTCTCAGTTACCATTTTGTGTACCAATAAGCGAAATAAAGAAGCTTAGCTACAACTGATTGTCTAAATCATCATACATGATTAATGCTACCACTATATCTTAAGTTTTCGAGCCGAAGGTAAAATTCATCGACACAAGATTCAAAGGCTTTAAAAGATTTATTAAATGCATGGTGTCTTGCTTGATCTAACAGTTCAATTCCTATATCTTCAATAGCAAAATCCTCAAAGAATATATGTGGTCGAAAAAAGGCATCTAATCTTTTTAACCA
>JAASTL010000081.1 GCA_021767305.1 Piscirickettsiaceae bacterium
CACCAAGAACCATTTTTATTCGTGCAACCTTCTCGTGTTTACACCCTTTGGGTGCAAAGCTCTCATTTGATACGAGCGCTTGAAATGACCTGTCGCCAATCGTTTAGATGCCTTGAATAGAGTTAAGGTGAAGGGTAGGTATACTGATGATGAATCTCTTCTAATTCATGCAATGACTCATCACTTAATTGTACATTAATAGAGTCAATATTCTCTTCCAGCTGCGCTAAAGTCGTTGCCCCAATAATATTTGCCGTGACAAAAGCGCGGCTATTTACATAAGCTAATGCCATTTGAGCTAATGACAAATTATATTTATTGGCAAGCTCATAATAAGCTTGAGTGGCGGCTTGAGCTTGGCTGTTTTGATAACGGTCAAATCTTGGGAATAGGGTGATTCGAGCATCTTTAGGCCATTGGTTATTTAAATATTTTCCACTTAAAACACCAAAAGCGAGTGGCGAATAAGCTAAACAACCAACATTTTCTTGGTGCGCAATTTCTGCCAATCCTACCTCATAACTTCTATTCAATAAGCTGTAAGGGTTTTGCACCGAAACAATCTTTTCCAAGCCCATTTTTTCCGCAACTTGGAGAAATTTCATGGTGCCCCATGCCGTTTCATTAGATAATCCGATAGTACGGATTTTTCCTGCTTCGACTTGTTTAGAAAGGGCACTTAAAGTTTCTTCAATAGGAGTTAAGTCTGTTGGGCTTTGTTGAGGGTAATTAAAACCCAACTTACCAAAGAAATTAGTAGGTCTTTCTGGCCAATGCAGTTGATAGAGGTCGATGTAGTCGGTCTGTAAACGTTGCAGTGATCCATTGAGCGCTTTTTCAATAGTTTGTTCATTAAATCGAGTTTGCCCATTGCGGATATGTTCAACAAATTCAGCAGGTCCAGCGATTTTTGAGGCAAGTACAACCTTAGCGCGCTGTTTAGTTTTGGCAAACCAGTTACCAATAATGGTTTCAGTTGAACCATAAGTTTCTGCTTTAGGTGGAACAGAATAAAGCTCAGCGGTATCCCAAAAATTGACTCCACGTTCAAGGGCATAATCCATCTGTTCAAACGCTTGTGATTGTGTATTTTGTTCACCCCATGTCATGGTGCCAAGACAGATGCGGCTTACTTCAATTTCAGAATGACCAAGTTTGCTGTATTCCATTTTCACCACTTTAATTTATTTGAATAAGGTTTGATTTTACTCTTTTAATCATAAGTAGTTGTGATGCGTAGGGCTAAACAAATAGAGTTAAACATTTTGCCTACAAAAAAGCCTGCAAGATGAATATGCAGGCTTGTTTGATTTTAAGGCATTTGTTTTTAAGCAAATAACAACTTAATTTAAATTAGCATTTCATGCATAACGTTATTGCGTCCGGCATGTTTAGCCGCGTAGAGGCTTTGGTCAGCACGGTTGATAAAGCTATCAAGATCATCGTGTTCACCGTGGAAAAAAGAGATACCAAAAGAAGCAGTAACCGGTTTAATCGGTTCACTGGAGCCTTTTAAAGTGAGTCTAACGGCCTCGAGTTCTTGGCGAATTTGCTCTGCTCGCGCAGTGGCTTCATCAAGCGAGGTGTTTTTTAGAATAATGGCAAACTCTTCACCACCATATCGACAAATGCGTTCATTCGGCTGGGCATCTTTTTTCATGACTTTGGCATAGTAGCGCAGAATACTGTCACCAATAGTATGACCGTAGGTGTCGTTTACCGATTTAAAATGATCAATATCCGTAAGAATCAAACAGAATGGTTCAGGGTTGTGCTGATGATGAATACTTAAATCTTGAATAAGGTTGTTGAAGGCTTTACGGTTGCCAAGTTGAGTAAGGTCATCGGTCATGGCTTCCCGACGCGCCTCATTCAGTTCTTTGCGGAGTTGTTTAACTTCTTCAGAACTATTATGAACTTCATGGCTCATCTGCATGGAGTGATTTTCCATGTTTTCAGCCGCAGAAATAATGGAATCCGTTAACTTTTCAATATCTTTTTTGGTGGCAGGTGAGTCTTTTAGCTCTTTGGCAAAGTCGTTAATTTGTTTGGTTTGTGAAGAGATGTCGATATTTAAATCGTTCATTTTATAGAGAACGGTATCGACAAATTTTTTCATGGCAAATTCATAATCAATTGCTTCTTTCGGTTCTGGAGTTTCGAGAAATTGTTCATAAAAGCGCAAACCTAGAGTGTCATTGAATGATTTCGCACCTTCTGGCAGAGCGTTAATCTCTTTTACTAACGCTTGATTTTCACCAATAAAGTAGTGGTACCAAACCAAGTAATTCATTGGGTTTGGGTTAATATCCGTCTCTGCAAAAATACGATTTATCTTTTGACTGATAGCTTTGGATTTTTCAGGTGTGCTTTTGACTTTTATCATTGTTATTTCTCTCACTTTTCAATACGAAAGAATATGTTTAGTTCATACTATGTATTCATATTATGTAATCAACTAAGTAAGCATTTAAAACCGGAATAGGTTTATGCTTTTTGTATTAATTGCTAGTTATGATAAAGCCTAAATCAGAATAGAACATACATACATGTACGTAACTTAATGGTTATTTGTAAGTTTTTTTTAATTTATTGTTCATTGTAAATTCTACTTAATATTTAAAGGGCCAAAATAATTGAGTTTTTTTATAACTCAGCGAGCTTAAAAATAGATCTTAATTTCAAGATAAGGATAAAAATATGCAGCACTGTTTTGCTTATGGCAGCCTAATGTGCCCAGATATTATGCAGGGGGTATGTAATCAACAATTAATAAGTTGTACTAGCCGTTTGCAAGGGTATAGACGTTATAAAGTTAAGGGTGAAGAATATCCCGGTTTAAGGTCCTGCCAAGCCAGTTCTGTTAGTGGCAAACTCTATTTTGATTTAAATGACGAAGCATGGCGCAGGCTTGATGCTTTTGAAGGCGAATATTATGTGCGAGAAGAGGTGGAGGTTGAGACTAAGCAATATGGTTGGATTACAGCCGGTGTCTATATTTTTAAACCACAGTACTTCTCGTTATTGGATGAGCAGGAATGGTCTTTTGAAGAGTTTATAAAAGGTGGTAAGGCTAGGTTTGAAAATGAATACAAAGGTTATGAGGAGCTTTAATTCTTTAATAAATGTAATATATTTACATTTTATTTTTAAACGATTATAATAGCCTCAAGCCATAACAATCGTTTTGACTAAACAGTTACTCACTAATTAATTGCATATAAGCAATTAATCTTTATTAGTCTTAGAGTTTCACTGGTAATTTCAGTCTGATTTTAGGAACAATGTGGTTCGCTTAAGAGGTTGTTTGATGGTGATTCAAAGTCGATTATTTAACAATCGGACTTAAGCCAATTCATATTTAATCAATCGGAGCGATTATGAAAACTTTAGCATTTACTCTTTTATTCTCTTTTAGTGCGGTCTCTTCTGCATCCACCTGGTCGTGGGATAGCAGTGAGCCTTTACCAAAAGCTCAGCACTCTGAACAAGAACAAATTGAAAAAGGTATTAACTGGTCTTGGCTTTAAAGCCAATGGCTGGAACAGTTTAAATTCTTCTTAATTTCTGATGCTTCACTCTTGCCGTCAAAGTCTGGGATTTAAATCATGGTCAATCTCAGACTCCCTGACGGTTTTTTTATGTAATTTTGCAAAGCTTTATTCAAGAGTTTATTCAGTTTACTACTGATGATGTTTGTTACGCTAAATCCTAAGCTTATGTGTGTTTATAAGGCTGGATTTAAATAAATTAGCAGGTAGGTGAACTTATGCACGATATAGGTTTTGATTTTTCCTTAGTGTTATTCATTGCTATTTTTGTAGTGGCGTTTGTTCTAATGGTGATTACTAAAAACAAATAGTTAACCAAATAGTTATTTAAGTCGTCGGTTTAAATATTGGATTAAGTTTGATTTGTTGCCGTTTTATCGGTATGTTGGTTGGTGATTTTTTTACAGCGTGGGGTAGCAGACCCAGCGCACAGTTTATCTAAGGAATTTTTATGCGTTTATTTTCTAAAGCATGGTTAACTGCCATGGTTTTCTCTCTGTTCTCTTTTTCAGTTCAGGCTCAACCAGGAATGGCAGGGCAAGCTCCTCAGCTAACCGAAGAACAAAAACAGATTATGACTCAAATTCAGCAATCGCAAATGAAACTGGCTGAGGCTGAAAAAACCATCCAGGAATTAGAAGCTAAGGTTATTGGTGGTTCTCCAGCACTGCAAAAGCAGCAAGAAGAGCTCAAAAATAAAATAACCAGCATTATCAATACGGGTGGTTATGATTTAGAAGCTGAGCAAAAAGCATTACAGGGCATTATGGCAAAATACAAACAAAGTGGTGAAAAACCTTCAGATGCGGTTATTGCAGACTTTCAGAAAAGACAGCAAGCTATGCAGATGAAGAGACAGCAAGCGATGGAAAATCCTGAAGTGCAAAAAGCATTTAAAGAATTTAACGATGAAATGATGAAAGCTGCACTTAAAGTTAACCCGAATACAGAGACCATGATTGAAGGCATGAAAACTGAATTTGCAAAATTGATGCAATTGCGTCAAAAACTGCAGCAGTCAATGGCCAAGTAACCAAATAACTTTCCATACGATTCGTTAATATAAATCGTTAATACAAATCCTTAAAACCGCCTTTGAAAATAATCTGAGGCGGTTTTTTTATATCTTGAATATTATCTGCTTTCTTGGGTGCTTTATCTCTTTGGGTATTGGGAATATTATTCAGAATCGACTATTTACTCAGACAATACAAATTAGTCACCCTAATCATTAATTTAAAAGCGTGAAAACCTATGCAAAAAACAAAACTAAACACCTTAATCAACGAAATGCTCACCATGCAAGCTAACCTCAATGAGATGACGAATGGTACAGATTGGCGAACAGGCGTTACTCAAAAAGGCAAAGTCATTGATTGGCGACGATGTATTGTGATGGAAACGGCAGAGTTGATCGATAGCTACCCATGGAAGCATTGGAAAGCGGTTGATGTGCCAACTGATATTGAAAATGTAAGGGTTGAGTTGGTGGATATTTGGCATTTTTTGTTAAGTTTAGCATTAGAAAATTTTAAGCAAGAAGATGCGCTTGATATTTTGCTTAAAGTCATTGCAGAAAACGAAACAGATGCTGCTCAGAAAAAACAGAATCTTAGTGTCATTGAGCAGGTTCAAATTCATGAATCAATGATGCAGCTGGCCTTATCTAAGCAAACAGTAGATCCAACCTATCTACAGTCATTAACGGTTAAGTTCTTGGCTTCTTGTGAGGTAGCAGAACTTTCATTGCAACGGCTTTATGAAATTTATATTGCCAAAAATGTATTAAATAAGTTCCGTCAAGATCATGGCTATAAGGAGGGAACCTATATTAAAGAGTGGAACGGCAAAGAAGATAATGTGGTGATGTTTGAGATTATTGCAAGCCTGCAAGTTTTTACCGCCGAAGAACTTTATGCCGGTTTAAAAACCGCATATATCAAACTTGCTTAAATTAAGCTTGTTTCAATTAAATTTTATAAATCAACTTTCATAAATCAACTTTCATAAATCAACTTTTATAAATCAAGCTAGGCTAAACAATAATGCAAAGCTCTCACAATGCTTGAGTGAGTTTTAAGGTCATCAATCAGAGCTGAGTAATTTAAAAGGTGGTATTTGCTAACGTAACGTTACAAGTGTAAAACAATGAGTTATAGGAAAGTCATGAGTGCGAATTTGGATATGAGCAGTAAAACAGAAGAATCACTCAATATGGATTTATCCCAAAAAGTGGTGATTGAAACGGCTGAGAAGCCATGGCAAGGCAG
>JAASTL010000082.1 GCA_021767305.1 Piscirickettsiaceae bacterium
CTCTAAGTCTGTTTTAATGCCCGTGATAATTCCTGGGCTGCTTGCTGGACTATTAGCTCTTAGCGGTTGTAGTTCTCTGGGTGTGTCAAGCCAAGGTGACTCTGCAGCTCAAACTGCTGAGACTGCAAATAAAAAAGACAGTGGCGAATTAGCTGGAGCGGTGGCCTTAGAATCAAGTGATAAGGCTGAAAGCAATCTTAATTTAGATGCCAACACCATGTTCAAAATAATGGCTGCGGAGTTGTTATTAAAAAGAAAACAACCTCAAGCTGCCTACAACACCCTTTACCCAATCACTAAAGAACTGAACGAGCCAGACTTGGCTGCGCGCTTATTTCAGGTCGCGATGGCAACCTATAATTTAGAAAGTATTGAACAGGCTACGGAGCTTTGGCGAACAATCTCTCCAGAATCTTCGGTGGCTTGGCGTGCTTCATTTATTCTTTCGCTGAGAAAAGGGGATATGCAGAAAGCGCTCAATGAGTGGGATAGATACCAACAACTTTCCAAAGAAGGCTTAGCCAGTGATTTGATTGCTTCAGCAACTAAAGTCGGGGCAGCCGTCCCCACTCAACAGGCTTTAGCTTTTTTTGAAGAGATGACTCAGCGGTACCCAAATGAATGGGCCGCTTTTTACGGTTTGGGAATGGTTTCAGCAATGGTCAATCAACCTGATGTCGGCATTCCTGCACTGCATCAAGCCAGTGATCTGCTCGATAGCGATGGCAAAGATTCAAACACCTTAATTTACAATCTTTTGTCACGACTATATTTATTGGTTGAACCTCCGCAAAAAGGGATTGAGGCCTTACAGCCTTATTTAGATAAAAACCCAACCGATTTGCTCGTGCAAGAGCGCCTAGCTAGACTGGAAGTTAAGGCAAAAATGTTAGGTGCGGCTGAAGAACGTTATAAATATATCGTTGAACAAGAGCCCATGGCGACAACTTCATTGTTTTCGCTTGCGCTGATACAGATGGAGCGTGATGCGTTTGCAGAGGCAGAACAAAATTTAATCAAAGTATCTAAAGAGAAAGGCTACCAAGATGCCGCCTTATATTACTTAGGGATATTAAATCAAGATAAAGGGAGTCTTGAAAAGGCGCGCGCCTATTTTGAGCAAGTGCAATCTGCCAGCTATGATTTAGATGCCAAATTACATTTAGCGGAAATTATGTTTGAGCAAGGCGAGCAGCAACAAGCCTTTGATTTACTGGATAGCATTAAAGTAGAGCAAACCGCAGACAAAGTTAAACTTTTAAGAGCACAAGCCATTTTACAAACCAGTAATGATGATTACGCCAAGGCAATCGAACTTTATAATCAGGTGTTAAAGTTAGACAGCCAAAATTTACCTGTGCTAAAAGCACAGTCATTGCTGTTTTATCAGACTGAAGATTTTGTGAGTTATGAGAATAATTTATTACAGGCGCTTAGAGTCAACGCCAATGACAGTGAAGCGTTAAACGCTTTGGGTTATTTTTATGTTGAAAACAATACTAAGTTGGATACCGCTTTTGTATTGTTGAATAGAGCTGTCGAACTCGAACCAAATAGTTATTTCATTCTTGACAGTATGGGTTGGTATTATTATCGTGTAGGGGAGTTTGATAAAGCCAAAGACTTTTTACAACGTGCACTAAAAATCTCTAAAGACGATGAAGTGTTGATGCATCTTATTGCGACTTACTGGGCAGAGGGTGATCAACAGGCAGCACGAAATTTATGGCAGAAATATCGTCAGGATTTTAGTCAAAATCAAGACTTTCAAAACATTATCAATGACTTAGAGCAAGGAAGGTTTTAAGTTGCACTCAATTCCATAATTTTTTTACAAACTTGCTCAATTTTTTCTTGAACTTCGGAAAAATAAATGGATAATACGCACCTGTCTTTAACGACAGCAATAATACAGGGCTGTAGCCAAGCGGTAAGGCATCTGGTTTTGATCCAGTGTACCGCAGGTTCGAATCCTGCCAGCCCTGCCATTATTTTCTCGAATTCTCAAGTCATTTTTTCCTCGAACAGGAGCGCCTTAAATGGCTAACAAAAATGTCATGATTTTTGCAGGTAATGCAAATGTCAACCTCGCCGAAAAAATCTCACAATACCTAGATATTCCTCTTGGAAAAGCCGATGTAGGCCGTTTCAGCGATGGCGAAATCATGGTAGAAATCAAAGAATCCGTTCGTGGACAAGATGTCTATGTTCTGCAACCAACTTGTACGCCTGAACCAGCCGTAAACCTGATGGAAATGTTGGTTATGATTGATGCGCTTAAGCGTGCATCGGCGGCTCGTATTACGGCAGTTATTCCTTATTATGGTTTTGCTCGCCAAGATCGTCGTCCATATTCTGCTCGTGTGCCAATCACCGCGCGTCTGTCAGCTGACATGATTACAGCAGCCGGTGCAAACCGAGTAGTTACTGTGGACTTACACTCAGATCAGATTCAAGGTTTCTTTGATATCCCAGTTGATAATATCTATGGTTCTCCACTACTCGTGGAAGATATGCAGGCAAACTACAATCTAGATAACGTAACCATCGTTTCACCTGATATGGGTGGAGTGGTAAGAGCGCGAGCGGTAGCCAAAGCGATTGATGCTGACATGGCTATTATTGATAAACGTCGTCCAAAAGCTAATGTTGCCAAGGTGATGAATATTATTGGTGATATCGAAGGGCGTGACTGTATTATTATCGATGATATGGTAGATACCGCTGGCACGCTTTGTAAAGCGGCTCAAGCTTTGGTGGACCGTGGCGCTAAAAGCGTTTCTGCTTATGTTGTTCACGCAGTGCTTTCTGGGCCAGCAGTCGAAAATATCGATAACTCTGTATTAAAAGAGTTGGTGGTGACCGACTCTATTCCTGAAAGTGAGGAAGCGCGCAATTCAGATAAGATTCGTCGAGTGACCATTGCTGAAATGTTAGGAGAAACTATCCGTCGTGTTAACTTGGAAGAGTCTGTTACAGCATTAATGAATCACTAACCAAGGCTCTATAGAATATTTTCCAATATACTAAAAGCACTCTTCACACTTTAAAGCACCCATTAAGTTAATTGAAAAGTTAATTTAATGGGTGCTTTTTTGTTTCTAGGGTTTTAAATCGGTTTCAGTATTACCACTATAGTTACATAGGCTTTAGCATCCGCCAGTTATGATTTGTTTTTGCTTTCATAGACATAGCAAACTTTTTTCCATAAAAAACTGGAAAAAGTACAGTTTTTGAGTATAATTCCCGCTTCCCCTGTGTTTGGTCGCGGACATAGGAATTTTAATATGTGTGATTCGTGCCGACTTAAATAATTGAATCGCCCAATTCGGAGAATAAAAATGAGCCTATCATGGACAGCAGAAATCCGTACTGAAGAAGGGAAAGGTGCGAGCCGCCGCCTTCGTCATGCGGGTCGTGTACCAGCAATCATCTATGGTGCTGGTAAAGATGCAGTATCTGTATCACTTTCAGCTAATACCGTTAAGAAATCTTTAGAAAACAGAGATGCCTTCAACTCAATTTTGAACGTTGATGTTCAAGGTGGAACTGCAGAGTCAGTTGTTGTTAAAGATGTCCAGCGTCACCCTGCAACAGGTGAAGTAGCGCATATGGATTTACAACGTGCAGCAGCAGACAACAAGCTTGTTAAGAAAGTTCCTCTTAACTTCACTGGTAAAGAAAAATCACCTGGTGTTAAGATCGGTGGTCTTATGTCTTTCCTACAGTCTACTGTTGAAGTTAGCTGTTTAGCTAAAGATCTACCTACTAAGATCGACGTTGATGTATCTTCAATGCAAGCAGGTACTTCTATGCGTCTTTCTGAGCTTACTTTACCTGAAGGTGTTGTAATCACAGCATTGACTCACGGTAATACTGACTACGACCAAGCGGTTGTAAACATCGGTAAGCCTAAGCGTAAAGGTTAATCAAGTCTGAGTTTTTACTCACTTGATAGCTAAACCAAAGAGAGCCGGCGTTTATGTCATCTGTTCAACTCATTGTTGGTCTGGGAAA
This sequence comes from Piscirickettsiaceae bacterium, assembly GCA_021767305.1. Next base: position 4,018 of record JAASTL010000082.1, read on the forward strand.
TCCAGGCGATAAATACGAGCAGACCCGACATAACGCCGGTTTTTGGTTTGTGGACGAAGTTGCTAGACAATATGGTGTAGAGTTTCGTCCAGAAACCAAATTTCATGGCTTGGCAGCGCGAGTTCAGTCCAACGGAATGGACTTCTGGCTGTTAAAACCTGCCACTTTTATGAATAGAAGTGGACAATCGATTCAAGCAATGGCTAATTTTTATAAAATCCCCGTCGCAAATATTCTTGTCGTTCATGATGAATTGGATTTGCCTCCGGGCACTGCCAAGCTCAAAGTAGGCGGCGGCCATGGTGGTCACAATGGCTTGCGCGATACTATTGCCAAATTAGGCAAAGAATTTATGCGCTTGCGATTGGGTATTGGTCACCCTGGTCACAGAGATATGGTGGTGGATTATGTTCTTAAGAGCTGCTCTAAAAAAGATCGCCAATTGATTGATGATATTAGTTATCAAGCCACAAAGGTAGTGCCTGACCTTGTCAAAGGGGATATGGCAAAAGCGATGCAAGAATTGCATACCAAATCTTAATTAGTTCTATTTTCAAAACAAATTTATAGCCGGTTTTCAGGAGAAAAGTATGGGAATCAAATGCGGTATTGTCGGTCTACCAAACGTCGGTAAATCTACACTTTTTAACGCTTTAACAAATGCCGGTATTGAATCGGCAAACTACCCGTTCTGTACCATTGATCCAAATATCGGTGTGGTACCTGTTCCAGATCCTCGTGAAAATAAATTGGCAGAAATCGTCAAACCTGAACGTGTGCTCTCAGCCACGGTTGATTTTATGGATATCGCAGGTTTGGTTGAAGGTGCCTCTAAAGGGGAGGGTTTAGGTAATAAATTCCTGCAAAATATTCGTGAAACCGATGCTATCGTGCAAGTGGTTCGTTGTTTTGAAAATGATGACATTGTCCACGTTGCCGGTAAAGTTGACCCGATTAGCGATATCGAAATCATCAATATGGAATTGGTGTTAGCCGATTCTGAATCACTAGAAAAAAATGCGCAAAGACAAGCCAAGTTGGCTAAGAGTGGTAATAAAGAAGCGCAAGCACGTCAGGCTCTTTATGAGCGTGTTTTGGAAGAGATTAAAGACGGTAAGTTGATTCGTTTAGTGGAGCTGACTGATGACGAAAAACTTTTACTACGTGATTTACAGCTGCTAACCATTAAGCCGATGATGTATATCGCCAATGTCAATGAAGATGGTTTTGAAAATAACCCTCTACTAGATAAGGTCACTGAAATTGCCACTGCACAAGGTGCGGTAGTTGTACCAGTGTGTGCCGCGATTGAAGCAGAGATCGCCGAACTGGATGATGAAGACAAGGTCGACTTTTTAGAAGAGATGGGGCAAGAAGAACCCGGCTTGAATCGTGTTATTCGCGCGGCCTATGAATTATTGGGCTTACAAACCTATTTTACTGCCGGTGTTAAAGAAGTACGTGCCTGGACAGTTAAAAAAGGCGCCACTGCGCCGCAAGCTGCTGGGGTGATTCATACCGATTTTGAAAAAGGTTTTATCCGTGCCGAAGTCACCGCTTATGATGATTATGTAGCTCACAATGGTGATGCTGGCGCCAAAGCGGCTGGTAAACAGCGTTTGGAAGGTAAAGACTATATCGTTCAAGACGGGGATGTGATGCATTTCCGCTTCAATGTCTAAAATTTTGGTTTTTTAGCTTCTAGAGCAAACACTATACTTCGTTGTTAAATGGACACCTACTAATCGTAGGCTTACATTTAACAGCCTTGTCTAGCATTC
>JAASTL010000083.1 GCA_021767305.1 Piscirickettsiaceae bacterium
CTGTTTAAGTGAGTAGGTGTTACTTAATAGCTCACCTTTCAAACCTTGCGTCAGCGCGCCAATTGGCATAACAAATGCGGTTGCTGCCTGACGTGCACGACGCTGAATCAATTCGGTGACCGCTTGCGTATCATTGACCGGTGAGGTGTCCGGCGGGCAGCAAATACTGGTGATGCCGCCGGCTACCGCGGCTTTAGTTTCACTGTCGATACTGCCGGCATAGTTGGCTCCAGGCTCGCCAAGGCGCGCTTGTAAATCAACTAAACCTGGTAACACCCATTTGCCGGTGGCATCAATCTCTTGATCAACCGAATAGTTTTCAGGGGGTTCATCGGCAATCGCAAAAATTCTGCCGCGTGAAAGATAGATGTTGGTGGTTTTGTCTAAATTCTGTGCCGGGTCAATGACGCGACCATTGGTAATGGCAATTCTCATTCCGCGTCCTCCTCAGTTTGTAAATCTAATGAGGCTTGTTGTTCCTCTTCGGCTTTATGTTGGGCGAGTTGAGCCGCATTGCTAATTAAAATCGACATCACCGCCATACGCACCGCAATACCGTAGGTTACCTGTTCCAGAATGACCGATTGTGGGCCATCGGCCACTACAGAATCAATTTCAACACCGCGGTTGATTGGCCCAGGGTGCATGACAATGGCGTCGGGTTTGGCGAGCGCTAAGCGAGATTCGGTCAGACCATAAAGTTTAAAGAACTCTTTTTGACTTGGAATCAAGGCACTTTTCATACGTTCATTCTGTAGACGTACCATAATGATGACATCAACATCTTCCAAGCCCTCTTCAATGTCATGATAAACATGAACACCCATTGCTGCCGGATCAGTTGGCATCAAGGTTTTAGGGCCGATAACACGGATTTCACGCGCCTCTAGAATACTTAATGCTTGAATCTGTGAACGCACCACTCGTGAGTGCAAAACATCACCCACAATGGCCACCTTAAGATCAAAGATATCGCCTTTATGTTTGCGGATGGTATACATATCCAACATGGCTTGAGTTGGATGGGCGTGTTGTCCGTCACCGGCATTCATCACATGCACATGGGGTGCAACGTGTTTAGCAAAAAAGTGTGCGGCACCACTTTCTGAGTGGCGAATAACAAACATATCAGCCTGCATGGCTTGCAGGTTCCATAAGGTATCTAATAGTGATTCGCCTTTTTTAGTGGCGGAAGTTTGAATATCTAAACTTTCAATATCCGCAGAGAGTCTTTTTTCGGCAATTTCAAAGGTGGTTCGGGTACGTGTACTCGGCTCAAAAAACAGATTCATTATGCTTTTACCACGCAGTATCGGCACTTTTCTGATTTCATTGGTTTTGGGGTTGATAAAGGAGTCCGCAGTGTCGAGAATCTCGGTGAGGTGATGTGCCTTGAGCCCTTCCAAGGTTAAGAAATGTTTGAGTTTACCCAGCTCATTGAGCTGGATATTCGGATTAGAGAGTCGATTTTGCTGGCTCATGCTTGGTCCTCACTCGGATTTAATATACTCAACTTCAGTGGCTCAGGGCCAGTCAATTTAATGGTCTGGCTGCACTCTAATGCCATACCGACAATATCGGCTTGGAAAGGTAGTTCACGACAGCCTCTACGATCCAGTAAGGTAACTAGGGTGACGCTCGCAGGACGACCAAAATCAAACACTTCATTCAGCGCAGCGCGGGTGGTTCTGCCGGTGAATAGAACGTCATCCACCAAAATAATGTGCTCATCATCAATTTCCCAAGGAATCGCCGAAGGTTTCACTGTCGGGTTTAAACCTATTTTGGAAAAATCATCACGATAGAAAGCAATGTCAATCACACCGAGTTCATCTTCCAGTGCCAGTTTTTCATGGATAGCTTGCGCGACCCATTCGCCACCAGTGCGAATCCCAATCATTTTAGGTGATTTACGGAAAATCTCTTTTTGCTGGAGCTGCGTACAGATATTTTCAATGAGTTCTGCTACATCGATATCGAGTTCGGTCATGTGTTTTCCAATTTAATGCGGCTTTTCTGATTACAGCGATTGTAACCAGTTTTCCAATAAAATTTGAGCGGCATGATCATCAATATGAGATTTTTTTAAACCGCGGGATTCTGCTTCAATCGAGCTGAGCTGCTCTTCAATATAAAAAACCGGCTTTTGGTAGCGGCCACTTAAACGTTGACCGAACTTACGTGCCGGTTGAGTTAAGGCTTGCTCGGTGCCATCTAAGCGCATGGGCAAACCCACCACTATGGCAGCAGGTTGCCAGTTTTCAAATAGTTGGGTGATGTGTTCCCAATCCGGTTTGCCGTCTTTGCTGGCAACAATGGTTTCTGGAGAGGCCGTTTGGGTAATGGTTTGACCAATCGCAACGCCGATGCGACGCAAACCAAAATCAAAACCGATCACGGTGCCTTCAATAGGTTGGCCTTGCTTAGGCATGCCCAGCCTCAGCGCTTAAGAATTCGGGGGAGATGCCCAGCGTGCCTAAGGCAACTTGCCATCGGTTTTCAATTGGGGTTTCAAACAAGAGAGTTTCGTTATAGGGAATCGTTAGCCAGCTATTTTCTTGGATTTCTTGTGCTAGTTGACCAGGTTCCCAGCCGGCAAAACCTAAACAGATAAGGAAATGCTCCGGTGGTGAGTCTTCGCTGATCTCTTTTAGTAAATCTTCCGAGACCGTCATATTGAGATGGTCAGGAAGAGGTAGGCTACTTTTCCAGTTACCTTGACCTTTATGCAGAATAAAACCGCGCTCTAATTCAACCGGACCGCCAATTAAAACTGCATTTTGCAGGTAATCGGCATCATAAGGTGTGTCTAGTGAGAAGTGTTCTAGAATCTCTTGCACATTGATTTTATTGGCAAGATTAATTACCAGACCCATGGAGCCATACTCATTATCTTCTACCATGTAGACTACGGTTTTTTCAAACCAACTGTTGTCCAGAGAAGGCATGGCGACGAGGAAATTGTGTTCTAGAGATTGCATTTGTTTCATAGCGCAAATTATAGCAGAGACCAGTTTTTGAAGGCGTTCAAAAATTGTTCTTGGCTAATGCTTTTACCTAATGTTTTTAACTAATGCCTTTGAGCTAATTTAAAGATGAGATGATTGCAGAAATTCTACTCTTTCTGCCATCTTATCGGTTTGTAGAATTTGCCCGTTATGATCGATGCAGAGGGCTTGCTCTATCCCCATGCTTTTTGCCACGGTTAACCAATGTTTTGGGCCGGCCACTAAGAGTGCAGTAGCGGCAGCGTCTGCGCGTGTGGCATCTTCATGAATAACGGTAACAGAACTAAAGCTATCAGCAGGGTAACCGGTTTTTGGATTGATGATATGGCTGTAACGTTTACCTTGCCATGCAAAAAAACGTTGATAATCACCTGAGGTAACGATGCTTTCATTACCGGAAAGCGCAATTTTGGCAAGTGCTTCAGCTGGGTTCTTAGGTGACTCAATGCCAATTTGCCATGCTAAACCATTTTTTGAACCTTTCGCCTTCATGTCGCCACCAATGCTGACTAAGGCATTTTCGATACCGTTTTCATGTAGCGTCTGCATGGCAATATCAATGGCTAGTCCTTTGGCATTGGCGCCAAAATCAAGCTGAACATCCCTGTTTTTGCTATGGAGTTGATTGCCTTCAAAATAGATATCGGCAATAGATGGACGACTCTGTAACCATTGTTGGATTTGCTGGGTGCTTGGTGGTGGGCCTTGCCACTGCTCTTTATGAAACCCCCACATAGCAATCAAAGAACCAATGCCGGGGTCAAAGTAACCTTGGCTTTGTTGGGTGAGTTGTTGCGATTTGATAATAAAGGCTTTAACCGAATCGCTCACCGCAATCGATTCTTGCTTGGCGATGGCTTGATTGATTTTAGAAACAATGCCGCCTTGTTCCCAGGCATGCCACTCTTTATGCATGAGTTGGAATTTCTGTTCAACCTGAGCGATAGCTTGGTTAGCGACTTTGTCGTCTGCATGGTAAACACTGATATCAACCAGAGTGCCAAACACCAGAATGGTTGCACTGGTTTTGTTAAGGTCTGATTGGCTGCAACCGTAAATTAGGGAAAAGCTAATAGTTAACGCAAACAGCAGGTACCGTCGCCAACTTGAAAACAGGATTTTTTGAGAGTGGTTACTGGAGAACTTTTGCACTGTTAAAAAATAGTTTATTTAATCTGAGTTAAGCGAGTTTTAACTGCTGTTCCAGACAATCAAAGAGTTCACCGGCAATGTTTAAATCAAACTGCGCATCTAGTTCGCGAATGCAGGTAGGGCTGGTGACATTGATTTCAGTGATGTAATCCCCAATCACATCCAAGCCAACAAAATACAAGCCTTTGGCTTTGATGGTCGGCTTAATCTGTTCACATAACCAGCGTTCACGTTCGGTAATTGGCATGCCCACACCGGTTCCTCCCGCCGCAATGTTACCTCGGGTTTCACCCGCTGCCGGGATTCTCGCTAAGGTGTAATCAATCGGTTCGCCATTAATCAGCAAAATGCGTTTATCGCCTTGACTGATTTCTGGCAGGTAAGTTTGCGCCATAATGTGATGCTTGCCATGATCGGTCATGCTTTCAATAATCACATTGGTATTTGGGTCAGCTTTGCGCACTCTAAAAATCGAAGCGCCACCCATGGCATCCAAGGGTTTAAGGATAGTGTCTTGATGATCGCTGATAAAAGTTTTCAGCTGTTCTTGATTGGCGCTCACTAAAGTCGGTGGAATACACTCTGGGAACCAGCTGGCAAACAGTTTTTCATTTGCATCACGCAGGGTTTGTGGTTTATTCACTACCAAAACGCCTTCCGCTTCCGCAAGTTCTAGCATATGAGTGGAGTAGAGGTAATCATTGTTAAACGGTGGATCTTGACGGATCAGAATAATGTCCAAGCTGCTCAAAGCGATGTCATGGGAAGCACCAAAACCATAAAACTGTTCTTGTTTAATGCGATCCCAAACCTTAAGTTCGCTGGTGACAGCATGCGGTTTACCATTGCGTAGATAGATATCTTCCGGCTGCATGTAGACGAGTTCGTGACCTCGTCTCTGCGCTTCGAGTAACATGGCAAATGAGGAATCCTTGTGTGGTTTGATATTCTCAATTGGATCCATAACGATGCCGACTCGTAGACTCATAACTTTCTCTCTTAAACTCTGCACTAGATTATTTATTACAAAACCGCTTTATTGAATTTCGGTTAGGCTCGGTAAATCACCTTTGGCTTCGGCAATTTCGCGTGCTGCCGCAAGCAGTGCCAAGCGTGCAATCACACCATAAGCGTAGAAACGGTTTGGACTGGCATCTGGGTTTTGGGTTTCATCCGGCAGCACACAAGACTCTTCAAACGATAGAGGTTCAAAGTGCATGCCAGGAGAGTTGAGGTTGTCGGTAGCACTTTTACCGGTGTGCACGCGGTAGAAACCACCAATGACTTGGCTACCAATCATATAAACCACCGGTTCAGCGACCGCCTCATCAATGGTTTCGTAGGTGTAAACACCTTCTTGAACCAGCATCTGTTCGACTTGCAGTCCCTCTTTTACCGATGACATCTTATTACGTTGTTTACGGTTTAGATTGAGAACATCATCCGCGCTATTAACCGACATAATCGCCATGCCATAGGTTCCGCTGTCAGATTTAACAATAACAAACGGCTCACTGTCGATATCGTGGGTGTTGTAGTATTCTTGCGTCTCTTCTAGAACACTGTTTACCGCTTGAGC
>JAASTL010000084.1 GCA_021767305.1 Piscirickettsiaceae bacterium
AAGTTTATCAGGTGAACCGTCTAACTCCATCAATTCGGCAACCTTTTCATATTTAACTAAGGTGGCCTGAGCATGTGAACTTTGCTCTTGCTTAAGTGATGCTATATTCAGTTCTGTAATGGGTGCCAGTAAACGAGCACAAACAATACCATGCGGTGCTTCAAAGAAAGCGCCGATGGGTCCTGCCAAACCATGCACTGCACCTAGGCCGGCATTGGCTAAAGTGGTACCGGATAAACTGGCAGCTAGCATAAGGTTGGAATAGCCAAGCTTTTGCGTTGCTTTATCAGAACTGTTGATATGAGCAAAAGCATGCTTGAATAAATCCATACCTTGCCAGGCTAAAGCATCGGTAATCGGGTTAGGTTTTAAGGTGGTGTAGCTTTCCAATAATTGAGTAAAGGCATCCATGCCAGTGGCGTAAAGCACTTCTTGCGGACAACTGGTGAGTAGTTCTGGATCTAACCAAGCTTCTCTTGCCAATAGTTTGTTATCGCGAAAAGACTTTTTAAATTGCCCAATGCGCGAGAGCACTGCATTTTTGGTGGTTTCACTGCCCGTTCCCGCTGTAGTCGGCAGGGCAATAAAAGGGCAGGTTTCCACGTGGAACGGTTTACCGGCGCCAACACCTTCTAGGTAGTCCATTACCGAGGTTTGGCTAGGAATCAAGCCTGCAATCGCTTTGGCGGCATCTAAAACGCTGCCGCCCCCTAAGCCAATTACGGCATCGCTGTCGGCATCACACTGCGCCACAATTTCATCAACTCTGTCTGGAGATGGCTCACCACTGACAATAAAGCTTTTTACATCAGAGTGAGCGGCAATTTTTTGCTTTAAGATTGCGCCAAACCGCCCTTCTTGAGAGAGGGTGTTCCCCGTAATCAATACAACTTTTTGGTAGTTTCTCTGTTGCAGTTCATCGATAAACTGGTTACGAATGCCCCAACCAAAATGAATGTGTGGCATGGGTGCGAATTGAAAGTTTGGTATTGAGTTCATAAAGTTTGGCATTGGGTTAATAATAAGTTAGTTATTCAGAGTCGACTATTTAGTTTTTCTTTAAAAAAGACTTTAAATTAGCAATTTGCGCATTGCCGTGTTCCATTTGTTCTTCTTTGGACACCACAACACCCGGTTTACCTTCCCATTTAAGCAGTTCTTCCGGTAACTCTTCCAAAAATCGACTGGGTTCGCAGGTCATGTCTTCTCCATATTTACGTCGCTTGCTGGCGTAAGTCATGGTTAAAGAACGTTGCGCACGGGTAATGCCTACATATGCTAAACGGCGTTCCTCTTCAAGACCAGGAGATTCCAAATTCTGTTTGTGTGGTAGCAGTTCTTCTTCCATGCCAATCAAAAATACATGCGGAAACTCCAGACCTTTAGAAGCGTGTAATGTCATGAGACTGACCATGTCATGTTCTTGTTCAGATTCATTACGTTCCATCATATCCATTAAGGTCATATGAGTAACAATCTTTTCCAGGCGTTTTTCTTCGCCGTCTTCTTCGATCGCTTTTTTGATAATGCGCTCAATCCAGAGAATAAAGTCGCGCACATTATTAATGCGGCGCTCGGCTGCTTTAGGATTACTGGCTTGTTCATGCAGCCAGTTATCGTATTCAATCTCTTCAATGATTTGCTTAACCAGTGAAACCACTTCTTCGCCTTGGGCACTATCGGCAAGTTGCGCCCAACGCAGCAGGTTTTCCCCAAATAGCTGTACACGTTTAAGCGCTTTTTCAGAGAGGATTTGGGTAAGACCAAACTCCTGAGTGGCATCAAATAGGCTAATGCCACGTTGGGTTGCATAACCCGCCAGTTTTTCTAAGGTGCTGGCGCCAATTTCTCGGCGTGGTGTATTTACAATGCGTAAGAAGGCGGCATCATCATCTGGGTTAACAATAATGCGCAAATAGCTCATGACATCTTTGATTTCAGCATGATCAAAAAATGATTTTCCACCGGAAATGACATAAGGAATATTTTGTTCACGTAAGGCGCGTTCCATCAAACGTGCTTGGTGATTACCGCGATACAAAATCGCATAGTCGCGGTTTTTAGTGCGATGTTTAAACTTGTGAACGATAATTTCAGAAACCACACGCTCGACTTCTTGGTTTTCATTGGCACAAGAGATCACACGTAGGTGATCTCCCATGCCCATCTCGCTCCAGAGTGACTTTTCAAATACGTGCGGGTTGTTGGCAATTAATTGGTTGGCCGCCTGTAATATGCGATTACTTGAGCGGTAATTTTGTTCGAGTTTAATTAGCCTAAGAGAGGGGAAATCCTCTTTAAGCATAACAAGGTTTTCAGGTTGTGCACCGCGCCATGCATAGATCGATTGGTCATCATCACCTACCACCGTAAAACGGGCCTGCACACCAACCAACTGCTTAACCAAAGCGTACTGAGAGGCATTGGTGTCTTGATACTCATCCACCAGCAAGTAACGCACGCGGTTCTGCCATTTATCTAAAATTTCTGGGTTTTCGCTAAAGAGTTTAACGGGTAAGCCAATCAAATCATCAAAGTCGACGGCGTTGTAGGCCTTGAGTTGTTTTTGATAAGCACCATACAAAATCGCCCGCGCTTGTTGCTGTGCATCTTCTGCTTGTTCTAATGCCTGCTCGGGAGAGATATGAGCATTTTTCCAATTGGAAATATCCCATTGCACACCATCCAATACTTCTGGATCGAGCGTCTGTTTGCTCATCAACTCCTTAAGAATTTGGCCGCCATCGGTGGCATCCATAATAGAAAAGTTGGATTTATAACCTAGCGCCTTGTACTCGCGGCGAATGATATTCAAGCCAAGGTTGTGGAAGGTAGAAACATTCAAGCCTGAGGTGTTTTCGTCTTTCAGAAGCTTGGTAACACGCTCTTTCATCTCTTTGGCCGACTTATTGGTAAAGGTAACGGCATAGATATTGTGCGGTTGGTAATCACACTTGCGGATTAAATAAGCGATTTTTTCGGTAATAACACGAGTTTTACCCGAACCCGCTCCCGCCAGAACCAAGGCGGGGGTTTCAATATGTTTAACCGCTTCAAATTGTCTATCGTTCAGGCTGTGCATAAGGTAAAAACAGTGTTATTGGTAATGTTCTAAAATAATTTCGCGTGACTTGGTGGTCCACTTAATATCGACTCACTCTCTATTGTCGCGAAAGGTGTTTCTGAAAAGGTACAATATGATAATTCAAATTTGATTAGCTTGCCGGATTATGACGACTGGCCGTAAAGGAAATGTTTGTGAGCAATATTGAAGCCTTAAAGAAAGATTTACATATAGAAACCGAATTGATGTCGCACTCACTTAAGTTTGCCACTACTTGGGGTATTTTTAGTCCAAGAGAAATAGACTCGGGCACCAGTCTGTTTTTAAAACACCTAGATATTAAAGAGGACGAAGTTGCACTTGATATTGGTTGTGGCTATGGTCCAATTGGTTTAGCCATTGCGGCGAGCGCTCCAAAAGGGCAGGTGCATATGGTGGATAAGGATTTTGTGGCAGTAGATTACGCCAATAAAAACGCTGAACTCAATCGTTTGCCAAATGCCAAGGCTTATCTGTCTAATGGGTTAAGTAATGTGCCGAAAGATATCCAATTCACCACTGTGGTCTCTAATATTCCGGCTAAGGTTGGGAAAGAGATGTTGAGTATTATGTTGCATGATATCCATGCCCAACTGGCTCCGGGTGGTCAGTTTGTGGTGGTGACGATTAATGGTCTACGCCAGTATATGAAACGTAATTTCAATGAAGTGTTTGGCAACTACGAGAAAGTCAAACAAGGAAAAGACTATACTATTTCACGTTGTATTAAAGAGTCATAAAATATCGACTTTGAATAACTAACATAAAGAATGAAAATTACAGGATTCAATATGGGCTATATGAATACTAAACAATTTAATTTAAATATGCTTTTGTGGGGCTTTATCGCACTGTTAATGTTCTCATTTTCTCAAGTAGCGGAAGCTAAGCGTTTTGGTGGCGGTGGTAGCTTTGGTTACCAAAAGAAAATCGCACCTAAACAGCCTGCTACAGCACCTAAAAAGACTACGCCTGATTCTGCTAAAGCCGCACCATCTTCGCAAGCAAAGCCTGCGAGCGGTGCCTCTAAATGGTTAGGTCCATTGGCGGGTATTGCGGCCGGTGGTTTATTGGCAGCGATGTTATTCGGTGATGGATTTGAAGGCATTCAGCTGTTTGATATTTTGCTGTTTGCGTTGATTGCATTTGTGCTGTTCAAAATATTTGCCTCCGTGGCACGAAGAAATATGGCGTATCAGCCGGCAGATGATCATTCGGCTTATCGACAGACTCAAAATGAATATTCACAACCTTATGAAAATAATGCTCAGCGTCAAGCACATGAATCGAATCAATCATCAAATCATGCGGCTTATGATGCTAATCAGCAAGGCTCGATTATTGGCTCTAACCTAGAAGATGGCCTTGGCCAAGGTGCTAGTGAACAAGCACATTATTTTGCTGAAATCCCAGCATGGTTTAATGCTGAACAATTTGTTGAGGGTGCCAAAGGCCACTTTATGAGCCTGCAAAAAGCTTGGGATAATTTGGAGATTAGCGAAATTGAATCTTACTGCACTCCAGAACTGTTTGCCGCATTACAACAACAAATGGCTGAGATGCAACCAGGGCAAAATCACACGCGTGTTGACGAGCTTGACGCTGAAATTGCAACCATGGCAATTGATGGCGATTACTTAGTAGTGAGTTTACGATTCACTGGATTTATTGAAGAAGATGGCAATGGTGCTCACTCCTTCAATGAAATCTGGCATATTCGTCGCTTGGCAAATGATGAAGGTGACTGGCGTATTGCCGGTATCCAACAAGCGAACGCTTAACTGATTGGCTGACCAGCTCCAATGGCCGGCCTATTAGTGCTGGCTCAGGAGTGAAACATGTTGTTATCAGTAAAACGTCTATTTTTGTTTACCGCTTTGTTGGCGGCTATTTTTGCCGCTGGCTGCAGTAAAGAACCGGTAAAAATAACATCTGCCAAACTGGTTAGTGGATTAGATAAAGGTTCTGGCAACTTTGATCGTGTGCTGGAAATCTGTTTTAACAAACCGCTATCTTCTGAGTATTATCACAAGCTCACTATTCTCACCAAGCAGAATGTTCGCATAACCGGATTTGGTACCTTGCGACCTTTAGCTTCTGATCCTGATAACAAATGTCATCTCAGAAATGTCTATCTTTATATTCACAAAGATTCGCCAATAGACGCTCGCCAGCTTATTAAAGATTATGTTGTGCCCGGTAATATCAGCCAGATTCTAGTGCAGATTTATTATGACAAGCCGGAAGGCAAAGAGCTTCCGTTGGACGAAAAGGTGTTTACGAATTTATAAAATCGCTCGTCATTTTTAAATCATTAACACTTAAAATAGAGAACCCGAGAGTATTTGTTAATACAGAATACTCTCGGGTTTTTTATTTGCCTGAACACTCCTAGTATTTAGTCGACTATTTAGGAACCTTCAATTTGGAAACGACTTATGAACATTAACACCATCCCTTCGGCTGATTTTTCATCACTAGCCTACGCTTTTGCAGAGCCAGCGGTTAGGGCAGAGTTAAAAACCTACCCAGAAGACTTTATTGTTGAAGAGATTATCGATTATGAATTGAGCAGAACTGGCGAGCACCTATGGTGTTGGGTGGAGAAATCGCAACAGAATACCGA
>JAASTL010000085.1 GCA_021767305.1 Piscirickettsiaceae bacterium
ACCACATATTGCTGGGTATCATCTAAGCGTAAACAACGCTCAATATCTTTAGAAAAGGGTAACTTGGTATCAACCAAGTGGCTCTCATTGTTATTGGATACGGCAAGTATTTTTCCCTGCTGATCGTAGATTAGGATATTCGTGTAAACTGTATAAAGTTCATTGATGTAAGCCAGTATTTTGCTCAACTTGGCCTGTTCGTCATTAGAGATCAAACCGGTTGATTTCTGCTTGGTTAAAATTTGTCTAAATGACGAATTTAACGCCCACCAGCGGCAGTCGTTAGCACGTTCATAAAGGTTTCTGTCCATCACTTCTACACTTAATAAGGCGCTAAAGGCAACCTTGTTCTGAATAGTGTCGATTAAGACTTGGTGGATGTGATGAATAAAGCGGCTAAAAATATCTTGGATTTCAATGCTGATTTGCTGAAAGCGATCCAGAATTGGTAAAAATGATTTTACGTCGCGTTTTAAAGACATGATTTTGCCGTTCAAAATCACCACCAATAATAGTGTGCTGACTTTGAGGTTAATGTCTTCCAAGTCTCTAAGATAAAGTGGAGATTCGGGTGGAATCTCAATACCTAAATCATTTTGTTTTAGCTTGGAAAAGGCCACTTCATTATTGACATCCACATAGCCATACCAAGGTAAACCATAAAATCCTTGGTAACCCGTGGTTTTAGTCATGTAGTAAGAATGATTACCAGCACTTTGCGGTTTGCTACTGTTTTCTGGTTTTTTGGCTTGTTTGCCAACCGGGTTTTTCTGCGAGTTATTGGTCGCGATGATTTTACCGGCATCATCCAATAGCATCAGCCCAAACTCATTATTAGCGGTGAGTAACTGCATAATGCCTTGCATCTCTTTGCTAAATTCAAAACTCAAACAGAGTACACCTACACTGCGAGTTTGTCCTTGAGCATCGGTCGCCTCAATTTTCTTGGCATAAATCAAACTAGTTGGCTTATTGGCAAATAGATCAGATTGTCGGAATACTTCAACGTAATCCTCATTGGTGGTTAAAGCTTCTTTAATGAGCGGGTCATGACTGAATTTAACCGGGTTGTTTTGGTCAAGTTTGGCTTTGACTCGGCCGTCTGGCGTGACCAATAAAATATCATCATAAACACTGTATTTAGCGACATACTCTTTTATTCTAAGGTGAATAAAATCATCATCTTCACTGGTAGTGTTTGGGTTACTCATATAGTCAACCAAATCATCATCGGTAGCTAAAAACCCTACGTCTGCGGTACGTTCAAACAGGTTTCTAATGAGAATATCAATAACGGTCTGTGCCTTAAGCATGATTTCGCTATTAGCTTGATTTAGGTAGCGTTCAACCAACTCATTGATCATGATGTCTCTAAGGTTTTGGAACTCTTTTTGGGTATCTACGATTGATACCAATAGCTGCGGATCAATATTTTCGTTATTGATTTTGCCGACCATGCCTACCGTACTCCACCATAAGTCTTGTGTTTCCAGTTCAGACAGATAGGCCCTTACTTCTGGGAGGTAGTTGATAAAAGCTTTATTTTTGGAAGAAGTGTCACTCATTTTTAAACCCGATTTATATATTTTGTTTATTGGTGAAATTAGCAACGCTTATGCCATGAATGAGATTTATTTATCAGCTGGCCCCAATTTCATTAAGTATTTAATAAAACGGTAAAAAACAGGCGGGAGTTTTGATAAATTGCCGGGCAATTTTTCTTAGATTGAATTACGTATGGGTTTGTTTTGGTTTTAAATTAAACTTGCCGAACTTAACTGAGGACGCACCAAAATAGTCGTCTTGGGAGTCTTAGGCAATCCAGCCTTTGCCAGAACTGTTTTTAGGCGTGGGGTTCTTTTTAGGGGTGAATTTAAGGCAGTCTTCACCAGAGGTCTCTAAAACAACATCACTAGGAATACGTGCGGTCTTAAAGCCAAAAGCTTTACACCCTCTTGGGTTAGCCGGTTCCCAAGTGACATAAAAATATTTGCATTGAAAACAATTTATTGGATTAGTTTTTTTCATATTTTGGTATAAAAATAAGTAAATTGTCGTTAATTTTAACTGTGCTATTATTCCAGCATCAAATTTATAAGTGATTATTATGCAGCATAAACAAAACTTGATTTGATTCAAGCCAAGTGTAATTTTCAGTAATAAGGCTTTATAAACTCTTAAGCCGCACTTGTTTTCAGACAACGTTAGTTTATTATGCATTGTATTATTTTAGACAATTCAAACAAACTCTTTAAAGGATCTAAACATGAGTAAAGTTGGCCTATTCTACGGAACGGATACAGGTAATACTGAACGCGTTGCGGATATGATCAAAGATAAAATTGGTGCGGACATTTGTGATGTTCATGATATTGCTTCTGCCAGTGCTGATGATTTTGCAAAATATGACAAGATTGTTTTAGGTCAGCCTACTTGGTACTACGGTGAGTTACAGAGTAGCTGGGATGATTTCTGGGAAGATTTCAAAGGTGTCGATTTCTCTGGAAAAACCGTTGCGTGTTTTGGTTTGGGTGACCAAGCGGATTACTCTGAATATTTTCTAGATGCGATGGGCATGATGCATGACGTTGCGGTTGAAAATGGCGCAACTCCCGCCGGTTATATGGCAACAGATGGCTTTGAGTTTGATGAGTCAAAGGCCATAACCGAAGACGGTGAATTCTTTGTAGGACTGGCTATTGATGAAGACCAGCAACCAGAACTCACAGAAGGTCGAGTGGCTGACTGGGTTGATCAAGTTAAGGATGAAATGGGACTTTAATTGAACCTGAACGCTTAAGTTCAAGTTTTCCCAAATCCAAAAAAACCTGAAGTTTGTTTAAAGCTTCAGGTTTTTTTATGTCATAAAAGTTTACAGTTAAATTTTGAACTGCTTTATGAATCTGCTTGTCAAATCTTGTAAGACATTACAGCAATGCCGATTCACTTACCGTAATGGTGATCTGTGTCAGTTTTGCGCTTCTTGAAAAGATCTCCATACTCTCTTTACGGCTAATTTCCAATGTTTCGCTACATTGAGGTTCACCTTCTCGATAATTAAGTGTGAGCGAGCTGGAGGCAGATTTATCTACCAACTGCATCACCACCGGAACCTGACACAGAGTAAAAGCAAGGGATTTTTCAGGTAATTCCAATCGGCAAACTTCTCCGCTAACGGATAAATATTCAAACTCTGATTTATCCGTTTTGAATTCTGTTTTACGCAGTAAGGCTGGATTAAAAGCAATCTTGCCATCTTCAAAGTGAATGCCGAGTTCGCCAAAACGGGTTAAGACCTCTTCTTTAACCTGCCCAGTCATTCCCGGTTGCTGGGCACCGGAATGCATAGGTGTGTGTGAATAAGGATCATAAGGGAAGGCTCCATACTCAACCGGTGTTTTATTAAACCCTATGCCTTCTCTGACTTGGTAATAAAGGCTTTTTAGAGTTGCTAGGGTGGAGCTTTCAGCCTGTTTATGCAAGGCATTGAAAAAGCATTCCTGAGTGGCTAAGAGCAGTTTTGAAACCATATGCCAGTAAATACAACCTAACCCCTCAAACCCAAACATTCCATGCGAACGCCCGGTAAAACTGTGGTGGTTAAATGTCTCTTGGTAAAGCGATTTCACCTCTTTGGCAATTTCATTAAACTGATTTCCAAGGTTATTTTTGAGTTGCTCTAATTGGCTTAGCAATGCATTCAAATCACTGATTTGATGATTGAATCGATAGTCTCCGCTAAAGGTATCTTTAACAAATACCGTTTGTGAAGGCGTATGTAAAACAGCGTTCAGCAGAGGGTTCTGTTGTAGAACACTTGATTTAATGAGATTTTTTTGTAGAAAAGAAGCAGGCTGTTCATCTGGGTAAAGCATGAATGTTTTTTGATCAGGACGATACATGCTAGATGCAAACAAGGCTTCTAAGGTCGCTACGCTCTGTTCTGCCGATAAGGTTCCAGAACTCAACGCAGCCACTTGACCTTCAAGCATTTCATACAGATAGGCCACTTCCAGTTTGTTTTCGTCAACCGTCAATAAGTTATAGGCATGGTAGAGCGAGTCGCTGCGACGGTTAGCCTGGATAGTGTCATCCAGTAACAGTTTAACGTCTTTTAACATGGCTCTAACAGAACTGCTGCTAAGTGTTTTTTTACCCGCAAAACCATGTTTTGCATAGACTTGAGTACGATAGTGGCTTGCCGCTTCGGCTAATGCTTTTAGGGTTGAATGTGTTATATCCGCATTTAACTCTTTTCCGGCTTGAAGGTGTTGTGCTGTAGTAGCAACTGTTAAAGCTGTCGATGCAAACCAATCAGCAACTTCTGATGAGCAATCAAAATTCTCGTCCGTAGTTATTAAGTCTTCCAAAAACTGGGTGTAACGTCGCATGTAATAGAGCGTGACCATGGACAAACCTTGTCCAACCAAAGCGTTATTGGCATCGTTCCATTCCGGTCTTTGTGTATTAAGCCAAATTCCGCCTCTAAGAACAAAATTTCCTAGTTTGGCAAGCAGAGGAACCAGCAGTTTTTCCATTAAATTGACTTGATAAACTTGGTTTTGACTATCCAGAACTAATTTACCGTCGGCACCAATGGTTTGAATAAATTGTTGAATTCGCTCTTCTTCATTTTCATCGTAAACAACGGTGTTCTTGGGGTCTTCCAATAACTTTTCAAACCCGACTAATCGGTAAGGCACATTGGCATATGAAAAAATGGGCTTTGTTAATAATTCATGAAGTTTCTGTGGGTGGAATTTTTGCGAAAGCTCCATTAGTTTAAGCAAGTAGATGATTTGATGATCACCCCAATAACCAATATAACTCCAAGGATCTTTCGGGTCTTCAATTTCCCAGTCAATACCTTCTTTAGTAATGCGATAGGGGTTGTAACCATCAACTGTGCTGGCATTTACAAATTTAGAAATGACGTTTTCAGTGAATTCTGGGTAGCTCAATAATAACGCTTCCCAGTTTTGAAAAATATCGCGCCAGTTACCTTGGTAGTTCAGTAGAGGCTCACCAGCCTTGTCTTTGATATTAATGGCAAACTTATTCCAAGGGCGGCTCGGATCACCATGTCGACGTCCAAAAGTAATAGGCAGGTACTCTGAGGCAATACGTTCTAATTGCAGGTTATTTTGTTGACTTATGAGTTCACGCAAAGTGAATACCGTAATGCGCTCAGGCAGGCTGTTTAGAAATTCGGCATTCTGTTCAAAGACGGCTTTATTGAAATGTTGTACATCTTTTTTAAAGTCGGCAGTTTTAATCCAGTATTGATCATCAAAAATGCCGCCACGCATTACATTGAAGAGTACATTAGAGTAGTGGTGAATATCATCTACCGGATTCGCACTACTTTGATGACCGTCTGCCTTAGCTATCAAATGTTTAAGTGCGGAAGAGCCTTGCTGAATAGTTTCGTCAATTTCAAGATTAAGATTATCAACGCCGGTTTGTAATTTCAGCAGCATATCACTGATTTGTGTTTGGCTCTGATTGACGTTGGCAATAAACTTCCACTGTTTAGTTTCATTTTCATGGAGTTTAATGCGGCTATGAACTAAATAAGCACCTCTAATGCCGCGTATCTGTTTTTCAGCCTCAACTTCCATACCTGACTTAAAACGTGCTAATTGTCGTGAGCAGAGTAATTGAGTTGGGTGGTCTAAACCTAATTGAAACACGCAGTTAGCCGATAG
>JAASTL010000086.1 GCA_021767305.1 Piscirickettsiaceae bacterium
AAAGATGAGGTTAATAGTCCATCCTACGCTACTACGGTTGGTCTGTTACTGCATGCGCGTGAGCACATGGGTAATGCCATTCCAGAAGGATTTGAACGCACTAAGATTTCTTCAAGTGAATCGGTGTTCACCCGCATGAAAAACTGGTTTTCAAATAGTTTCTAGGTCACCACTTAAAATTATGGCAGCAAGACTTTTCTGCCATAATTTATAACTCTTATTGATAATCTTCACTCTAAGCTTACCTCGTTCAAAAACCCGCGCAATTTCAAATGCGTTATTCATAGTCCACTTAATAGTTATGCTAAAATACCGCACTAATTTAAGAATATCTTTGCCAAGAATTCATTAGCCAACTTTAAGTGTTTGTCTATTTGATCTTATCAACATTTTCTAAGTCCATAATTTTAAAGAGTTTTTTACATTGAATCAGAGAACTTTAGCTAACGTCATTAAAGCCAAAGGGATTGGGTTACATACCGGTCACGAATCGATTATGACGTTACGTCCAGCCCCTGTGAATACCGGTATTGTATTTCGTCGTATAGATTTTGATCCCGCAGTTGAATTTAAAGTCACCCCTGAAATTGTCGGTGAAACGACGCTTTGCACGACCATTGTGAATGATCGTGATAACAAGGTAATTAAGATTGCTACGATTGAACATTTGATGTCGGCTTTAGCGGGTGTTGGCATTGATAATGTCTACATTGATATTACCTCTGACGAAGTTCCAATCATGGACGGTAGTTCATCCCACTTTATTTTTTTACTGCAATCAGCAGGGGTGAAGATTTCTGATGAACCGAAAAAATTCGTCAAAATTATCAAACCAGTGCGTGTTGAAAATGACAAAGGTGGCTGGGCAGAGTTTGCTCCTTATGAAGGTTACCGTTTGAATTTCTCAATCGATTTTGAACATCCTGCCTTTAAAGAGACGGCAGAAAAAATGTCATTGGAGTTCTCTTCAACCTCATACTTCAAAGAGGTGAGCCGTGCTCGAACTTTTGGTTTTATGAAAGATATGGAATATCTTCGTGCAAAGAATTTAGGTCTTGGGGCGAGCCTTAAGAATGCCATAGGTCTAGATGACGAAGGTGTTATGAATGAAGAAGGTTTGCGTAACAAAGATGAATTTGTGCGTCATAAAATCCTAGATGCGGTAGGCGACTTATACATGCTGGGTCACCCGATTATTGGTGAGTTTACAGCTCACAAATCTGGTCATGCATTGAATAATCAACTTTTAAGAGCCTTAATGGCCAGACCTGATGCGTTTGAAGTCACGACTTATGAAGATGAAAAACCACCGGTCAAATACGGTAGTAGTAAAGTGGTTGCATAAATTCACTAGCAGCTTTAATGGATGTTAACCACTGAAGAACGCTCATTTATGAGCGTTTTTTTTTGCCCGTTGACTCAAAGAGAGAAGTGCTTTTTTTAAGCCTTCTGACGGCATTTGTTCACTCATGATTTGCATTTCACGTGCTGCTTTTGCGCTCGGAGGCTGCATTTCTCGCTTGGGTTTTTCAGGTTCTGCCGCTTTGGGCAGGATGTGTACCTTGACTCGATTCAGCTCCAAGTGTGGAAAGTGCTGTTGGTAAATCGCTAGTAGATTAGGCTCATAAAAACGCAGCTGGGTTGCCCAAATTGCTTCATCAAGTTGCAAAATTAAGTTCTGCTGTTCAAAACTTACGCCAACTAAATGGCAGCGTAAATCATCCGGTAAACTCTCCTGACCTACGTCCAATAATGCCTGAAAAAGCTGCGCATCCTGGAGTAAGTTTTTGAGCGCACCTTGTGCTTGATTTAACAATGGTTTCATAGAGTGATTTCAATAATTTGTGTTAGAATACGTCATCATTTTAACGTAATCAAAATGGCTCGATTAACTTAGTACTAAGTAATGAATTATTTAGTCAAATTTAATCGCGCTCGATAACAAGAAAGAACAGCTAAATGGCCTTTAATATTTTCAAAAAAATCTTTGGTAGTCGAAACGACAGAATCCTTAAGCAATATCAGAAAGCAGTGCAAGAAATTAATGCATTGGAAGCCGAATTTGAAGCCCTGAGCGATGAGGAATTAAAGGCAAAAACCCAGGAATTCAAGGCAGAACTTGAAGCCGGTAAAACCGTTGACGATATTTTACCGCAAGCTTTTGCTGTAGTACGTGAGGCGGGTAAACGTGTATTTGGCATGCGTCATTACGATGTACAGATGATTGGTGGTATGGCATTGAATGAAGGTAAGATTTCGGAAATGCGCACCGGTGAGGGTAAAACCTTAGTGGCCACTTTGGCCGCCTACCTGAATGCATTGACTGGTAAAGGTGTTCATGTCATTACCGTTAACGATTATCTGGCAAAGCGTGACTCTGAGTGGATGGGGCAACTTTATGGTTTTCTTGGTTTAACTACCGGTGTGGTCGTGAGTGGTCAATCGCAACAAGAGAAGCAAGCTGCCTATAATTGCGATATCACTTACGGTACCAACAACGAGTTCGGTTTTGATTATCTGCGTGACAACATGGCCATTTTTGCTGAAGAAAAAGTCATGCGTGACCAGAATTATGCGATTGTCGATGAGGTTGACTCGATTCTTATCGATGAGGCGCGTACGCCATTGATTATTTCTGGTCCGGCGGAAGATAAGTCTGAGCTTTATGAAATGATCAATCCATTAGTTCAGCATTTAGAGCGCGGTGAAGAAGATCTTGAAACCAAAACCTCTTCTGGTGATTACACCATTGATGAAAAAGCCAAACAGATTTATCTAACGGATCAAGGTCACGCCAAGGTTGAAGAGATGCTTATAGAGCAAGGTGTGTTAGGTGAAGACGAAAGTCTTTATGATGCTGCTCACATTGGCTTGATGATTCACGTTAACGCCGCATTAAGAGCCCATATTCTGTTTGAAAAGAACCGTGATTACATCGTTGAAAACGGGCAAGTCGTCATTATCGATGAGTTCACCGGTCGTAAGATGGAGGGTCGTCGTTGGAGTGAAGGCTTACACCAAGCGGTGGAAGCTAAAGAAGGCGTAAAAATCCAACAAGAAAGCCAGACGTTTGCTTCGATTACTTTCCAGAACTATTTCCGTCAATATGAAAAACTCTCTGGGATGACTGGTACAGCGGATACGGAAGCGGGTGAATTCCTCTCCACCTACAAACTTGAAGTGGTGGTGATTCCGCCTAATAAAGTACCGCAGCGAATCGATTTACCAGATTTGGTATTTTTGGACATTGAAGGTAAGTTCCGTGCCATTGTTCGCGATATTCAAGAGACACATAAAAGTGGGCAGCCTATTTTGGTGGGTACCGCTTCAATTGAAATGTCAGAAGTATTATCTAAGTTTCTGACCGAAGCCAAAATCAAACACAGTGTTTTAAACGCCAAAAATCATGAAAGAGAAGCCTCTATTATTGCTAATGCCGGTCTACCAGGTGCAGTGACAATTGCAACGAACATGGCTGGTCGTGGTACCGATATCGTTTTGGGTGGTAACTTAGAACAAGAGATTGAAGAGCTTAAAAATCCAACGGAAGAAAAAATCCAGCAGGTGACCGAGGCTTGGAAACAACGCCACCAGCAAGTTTTGGATGCCGGTGGTTTGAAAGTAATCGGTTCTGAACGCCATGAATCTCGCCGTATCGATAATCAACTACGTGGACGTTCTGGTCGTCAGGGAGATGTGGGAACCACACGTTTTTATATCTCTTTGGATGATGACTTAATGCGCCGTTTTGCGTCTGAAAAAGTCAAAGGCATGATGAAACGCATGGGTATGACCTCGGATGAAGCGATTGAACACGGCATGGTGACTAAATCAATTGAACGTGCGCAGAAGCAGGTTGAACGTTTGCATCAAGACGAACGTGCTAACCTCTTGAAGTTTGATGATATTTCTAACCAGCAACGAGTTGTGGTTTATAACCAACGTAATGACTTGATGGCGGCTGATAACGAAGAAATCACCGAAGTGATTGACGGCTTACGTGAAGAGGTGGTTGAGCAAGTCGTTGGTACTTATATTCCACCGGGTTCACTGGATGAGATGTGGGATATTCCTGGTCTAGAAAAAGCCATTGAAGAGGAATTGGGTTCCGCATTCCCAATCCAAGCTTGGTTGGATGAAGACAAAAATCTTTATGAAGAGAAGCTTATTGAACGCATCGTGCTAGAGCTAAAAGCAAATTATGATGACAAAATGGGTGTGGTTGACCCGAGTACCCGACATCACTTTGAAAAAGAAGTTCTGTTGCGTACTATCGACCGTCAATGGCGTGAACACTTAGGTGAGATGGATTACCTGCGCCGTGGTATCCATTTGCGTGGTTATGCACAAAAAGACCCATTCCAAGAATACCGTCGTGAATCGGCTGATATGTTCCGCAATTTCTTAAATGAAGTCACTTTTGAAACGATTAAGTTACTCTCTTTGGTTCAGATTGAAGGTGCTAAGGATGTTAAAGAATATGAAGAGCAAGCAGAGAAAGATCGCCCGCAACAGCTAGATGCGAATCATCCAGCGGCGCAGAGTATTTCTGATGCAATGCAAGCGCAAGGTAGTGCTGATGACACTGCAGAAGAGCAGCAGGAAGGAACCTATCGTCGTGAAGTTCCTAAAGTCGGGCGCAATGATCCTTGCCCTTGCGGTTCGGGTAAAAAATACAAACAATGTTGTGGAAAACTCTCCTAATTAGCAGTATTCTAAACATTGATTAGGTTATTCAGAGGTGAATAATTTAAACCCACATTAGCCCACCTTAAGGCTCTCTTGAGGTGGGTTTTTGATTTTAGGTTAGGAAAGAATTATGACAAACAGTGAGCTTCATCCAGTAGCGGGTGTTTACTTAGGTGGTTGTGCCGCCGATATTAAAAACAAACAGACGGGTAAAACCGATTTGGTTATTTTAGAGTTGGCCGAGGGCTCAAGAACTGCAGCTACTTTTACTAAGAATGCTTTTTGTGCCGCTCCGGTCACAGTCGCCAAAGCCAACCTTAAGGTAAGTTCACCTCGAGCACTAGTGATTAATTCAGGCAATGCCAACGCTGGAACCGGTGAACAAGGTATGAAAGATGCCAAACAAACCTGTGAATGGCTGGCGCAAGAGATTGGCTGTGATGCGCAACAAGTGCTGCCTTTCTCAACGGGTGTAATTGGGCAAAACCTGCCGATGGAAAAGATTCATTTGGGTATTCCACAAGCCTTGTCAAACCTAAGTATCACCGGTTGGGATAATGCCAGCAAAGGCATTATGACCACCGATTTGGTATCTAAAACCTACAGTAAAGTCATTGAGATTGAAGGCCATAGCGTAACACTTACCGGTATGTCTAAAGGCTCAGGTATGATTCATCCAAATATGGCGACAATGCTTGGATTTGCAGCAACTGATGCAAAAATATCCCAAGCTTGTTTGGATAAATGTTTATTGGATGCGGTGAACGCCTCTTTTAATAGAATCACAGTGGATGGTGATACTTCAACTAATGATGCCTGTACCTTAACGGCAACTCAGCAAGCGGATATGCCTGAAATCACTGATGTAAATTCTTCTGCGTATGCGGTTTTTGCCACTGCGGTTAATGAAATGATGACTGACTTAGCGCAAAAAATTGTACGTGATGGAGAAGGGGCGACTAAGTTTGTCAGTGTGATTGTTGAAGGTGGAAAAGACAGTGCTGAATGTTTGCAGG
>JAASTL010000087.1 GCA_021767305.1 Piscirickettsiaceae bacterium
AACCTCTAAAACACCTGTTCAGCTGGCACCTAAAATGGATGAGTTTCTCACTTACCTTAAACTCTCAGAAGGCTTAAGTGTGAATACGGTTGCTGCTTATAGGGTGGATTTAAAAATGTTTCAGGAATGGCTAAAAGAGCACAATCAAAATAGCCTTGAACAGGTTTCGCAAGAACAAATCGAAGACTTTCTCTATGACCTGCAATCGCAAGGTCGCAAAGAAAAGTCTAACGCCCGTTTACTTTCTACCTTAAAGCGCTTTTATCAATGGGGCGCAAGTCTGGATTATTTTGCCGCAGACCCGACTGCTTTAGTCAAAGCCCCCAAATTACCCAAAAGTATTCCAAAAGTCATTACCGAAGAGCAGGTGGAAAAGTTACTTTATTCTCCTGACGAATACTCGCCTTTAGGGATTCGAGACCGCGCCATTTTGGAGTTGATGTATGCCAGTGGGTTGCGCGTTTCGGAATTAGTTGAACTGCCATTTGAGCAAGTGAATTTATCAGCAGGTTTGGTGCAGGTCACTGGTAAAGGTAATAAAGAGCGCATTGTGCCAATTGGAGAGGTAGCGATAGAGTGGATAGAAAAATACATTACTGAAGCGCGCCCCTCCTTGGTGAAAAAGAAGTGGGTGGATACACTGTTTGTATCCCGAATTGGGCGTCCAATGACGCGTCAAACGCTGTGGCATAGGATAAAAAATTTGGCTTTTGATGTGGGCATTCATATCAATATCTCTCCACACACTTTGCGTCATGCTTTTGCTACCCATCTGATTAATCATGGAGCCGATTTACGAACCGTTCAGCTTTTATTGGGGCATAGTGATTTGTCGACTACACAAATCTATACTCATGTGGCTAAAGAGCGTTTACACAAATTACACCAGCAACATCATCCACGTGGTTAAAGCTCTCTAATAAAGGGTTTGAATGACAGGAATTCAAAATTCCTTAATTGTTTTCAATTCATATTCAGTTATGATTCTGATTACTAAAACAATTAAAAAATAATTAAGGGCTAAATTATGCAAGTCTTACGAAAATCAACTTTGCTTTCTTCAATTCTGGTGGGAGCCTTGTCACTGGCATTATTGCCATCAATAACTGTAGCTGATGATGCTGAACAGGTCAAAAAACGTCTTGAGCAGATGATTGGCCCTGATGCTAAGGATGCTAAAGTCACGCAATCAGAAATTAATGGCCTATATCAGATTCAACTGGGGCTTACGGTGGTTTATATGTCTGCCGATGGCAAGTATATGATGAACGGCAATATGATTGATTTAGCGAATGATAAAAACCTGACTCGAGCGGTTAAAGCTGAAACACGTAAAAAATTACTAAGTGCCATTGATGAGAAAGGCATGATTGTTTATCCCGCTAAAGATGAAAAACATACCGTCACTGTATTTACCGATATTGATTGTCCATATTGCAAAAAACTCCATAAAGAGATTCCTGCCTTGAACAAAGCCGGGGTAACGGTGCGTTACTTAGCTTATCCGCGCACAGGCTTTAATTCGCCATCATTTAATAAGGCGGTATCTGTGTGGTGTGCTGACGATAAAGCCAAAACCATGGATGATGCCATGGTGGGTCTACCACCTGCAAAGAAAAAATGTGACAGCCCGGTCAAAGAACATATGATTAGAGCCCAGATGATGGAAGTAAACGGAACGCCAAATATGATTTTGGATAACGGTAACGCTATCCCTGGTTATGCTCCAGCGATTGAAATTATTAAAATGTTAAAAGCATCTTAATCAAGGGTTATCTTTTTACATGCTGGTTCTAAGCCGCTTTTTAGCGGCTTTTTTATTTTTATATTGTGACAATATTTTATTCAGAGTCGACTCTATTAATTTTGTATGAGTGTTTTTTCAAGCTTGCGATATACTTCGCAGATTAGTAGTTGCGGTTTTATCAAATTGAGGAAAAATTTATGAGTCGTAATGTCGGTTGGAAAGAGTGGGTGGCTCTTCCTGAACTTGGGATCAAGAAATTAAAGTGTAAAGTGGATACTGGAGCTAAAAATTCTGCTTTACACGCTTTTGAAGTGGATGAGTTTTATCGCGATGGTGAAACTTGGGTGCGTTTTAAATTGCACATGAGCATGACGGATGAATCCAAAGTCAAAACCTGCGAAGCCAAGGTGTTTGATAAACGCGTGGTCAGTGATTCTGGTGGTAACTTAACGGAACGTTACTTTATTGAGACCAAAATTCATGTTGGCGGCAAGACTGTAAAAGCCCAAGTTTCATTAACCCGGCGCGATACCATGGCGTTTAGAATGTTGTTAGGGAGAACAGCGCTGCGTAAATTCGGTTATCTGGTCGATTCCAGAGAGGCTTATCTGCAAGGCAAACCGAAGTAGTTGATCAGTTTTCAAATATTGGTTTTGTAACTCATACATAACCATTTTTTATTTTGCTTTTGCGCCTTGCTAAAGCGTTCAAATAATTCTTTTGGTAACTGTTCGGGCTCAATATCTTGGTAACCCAACTGACTGTAAAAATGGTGCAAATGCTCATAGGGAAAGGCGATGATTAGAGTTTTCTTTTCTAGAGATTGGTGTAGGCGGTTTATGAATTCACTGCCAAGCCCTTGCTTACGGTAATTGTCATCGACAAAAACTCCCCTTAACCAAAAACAATGTTGGGTTTTGGTAGCTTGTAATCGAGCACAAGCAATAATTTGGTTGTCATAGGTTAACCAAAAGTTGCAGTCTCCTTTATTTGCCGAACTCTCTTTATGTTGTTTTAAAAAATGATTTAGACGCGGCAAATCATGCAAATCCAATTTTTTAAATGTCAGCTCATTCATATCAGTCAAATTAAGTCATTTTAAAAGTATTATAGAAGAGTTGTTTTTAATCAAAGAAGTCGATTGAATTAAAGGTTAGTGATTAATGGCAAGAACTGTCTGCGAAAAATGCCATAGACCAGAAAAGGTGTGCTTTTGCTCCTTTATTAAGCCGATAGATAATGTTTTTGAAGTGGGGATTTTTCAACACCCAACAGAAACCAAACAAATTAAAGGCACCGCTCTTCTAACACATCGATGTCTCCAAAATTCAAGGCTTTGGGTTGGTGAAAAAATCACCGACGTACCTGAGCTTATAGCCTGGTTAGATGATGATATCCCGGTTTATTTACTTTATCCACCGACTGAGGGCATAGAGACCAGTGTGTTATGTTCAGCTCAAGAATTGCAAACTTTGCAATCACCTGAAACACGGCAAAATTTTAAAATACTGGTTCTGGATGGTACTTGGCGCAAGACTTTTAAAATGATGCAGCTTAACCCCCAATTGCAGGCCTTAAATAGAGTTTCCATTGAGCCCAAAAATAGTTCTACTTACATTATTAGAAAACAAAAAGATGCGCAGTCGTTGTCTACTATTGAGGCAGTTGTTACTTTAATGGCAGAGCTTGAATCTAATAGAATAAAATTTCAACCGGCATTAGACGCTTTTGCACAGATGCAAGCGCAACAAATGGCTTTTAGAGAGGCAAAGCGTTAACCCTTTTGACTCTCTCATTTAGCTCTCATGTATAATACTTGGCATTATAAAAATGGATTTAGGTCGGCCAGTGTCTCATCAAACAAACCCTACTGTTCTAGGTAAGTTGCTCACCGTTGAAAACAACCAAATATCTAGCTTACAACTGTTAGTTGTTTTACTTTCTTTTGCCGTTCTCTACGTTTTCCCTGCCTATTATTATCCGCTCATTGATATGGATGAAGGTGCCTATGCCGCGGTTTCAAGAGAGATGGTAATCAATGGCAGTTGGTTGACCACTATGCTTAATGGTGAGCCTTTTTTCCATAAACCAGCTCTAATGTACTGGACCCAATCCATCGGATTATTGATCTTTGGTGAGGAGCGCTTTTCCTACCGTTTCCCTTCTTTAGTGGCCTTCTCTTTTTGGCTTTATGCCAGTTATCAGTTTGCAAAACGTTATTTGGATAGTCAAACCGCATGGAATTTTATCTGGATTAGCCTATTTGCAGTTGGTGTATTGATTTCTCTCAAAGCGGCGATTCCTGACGCATGGTTGATTTTGTTTATCTCTTTAGGTACTTACAAAGCCTATGAATTTGTTGTTGAACAAGATGATAAGGCCTTGATGTGGGCGTTTATTTGGACTGGCTTTGGTATCCTTGCCAAAGGCCCTATTGCCTTGGTTGTGGTGGCTGGATCGCTGTTTTTCTACCTGCTAGCAGAGCGTAACTGGAAAATCCTATTTAAGTCGATCCTGTTCTGGAAAGGTTGGCTGCTGCTGCTTTTGGTTGTTATGCCTTGGTATCTGTTGCAGGTCTATCTGTTTGGACAAAAGTTTATTGATGAATTCTTTGGTGTACATAATGTAGGCCGCTTTATGAATGCCATGGAAACCCATGATGGCAGTGTGCTTTATTATGTATTTGATTTAATGTTTTTGACTCTGCCATTCATGCCAATTTTATTTAAATCCATTATCCCGTGGTTTAAAGACAGTAAAGCGGCAAGCGTGCAGCGCATGATGTTAGTTTGGTTTTTGTTGGTGCTGGTATTCTTTACCATTGCTGCAACTAAACTTCCGCACTACCTGATGTATGGTGTGCCACCGGTGTTGATTATGATGGCTTATTATTTCAAGCAAATGAATATCAAATGGGGCTTGGGGGCGACTTTAATTGGATTTGGTGTTCTATTGGCAGCGCTACCCCAGTTAATTGAAACAGCTGCCAAAGATGAAAAAGACCCTTATCATTTTGCTACTCTGCATGAAGCCTCGCTGTACTTGCCATCGGGATATTATTTTTGGGTCGCTCTCATGCTGGCAGTTGGCGTTTTACTGCTCTTTATTAAGTGGGACAAAATAAGCAAACTATTTGTTGCCGGTGTGGTTTCTGCCAGCACCTTTACCTTTGCTCTTTTTGCTTATGCCGTGAATCTTCAACAAGAACCCATTATCGGTGCCGCACAATTTGTAAAAGATAACAATCTAAAGGTCGTGACTTGCTGTATTGAAATGCCAAGCTTTAATGTTGAAGCGCAGCAGCTTACGCCAATGCGAGAGCCTAAAGCCGGCGAGATTGCATTTGGTAAGCGCCATGAATTGGCAGATCATTTTAGTGAATTGGAATGGTTATATGTGAATCGTGGTGTGGCAGTGGCCAAGATCATCAAGGAATAAGATTATGGCGAATCCTAATATGAAGAGTTCAATTACCCGAGGACGGTTACTGGATGATATTGTTGCGCAGATCGAATGCAAAGTCGATCTGTCACTGGTAGTGCCTTGCTATAACGAAGAAGAGACCATTGAAGTCTTTTTGGATGAAGTGATTCCCATTCTGCAAAACCTCGATTTAAGCTACGAACTCCTATTTATCAATGATGGCAGTCAAGATAATACTTTGGCTGTTCTACAGAAATCTAAAGAACGCTTTGATGGCATTCGTATTCTGAATTTCTCACGCAATTTTGGTAAAGAGGCGGCGCTAACCGCAGGCATTGATTTTGCCAATGGCAATGCAGTAATTCCTATTGATGTTGACCTGCAGGATCCACCGCATTTAATTACCGAGATGGTGCAAGCTTGGCAAGAGATGGATGTGGATGTGGTATTAGCCAAACGTGCCGATCGCAGTAAAGACAGCTTTATGAAACGTTGGAGTGCCAATGTTTTTTATCGCCTTAATAACAAGATTTC
>JAASTL010000088.1 GCA_021767305.1 Piscirickettsiaceae bacterium
AAAGCGCGGTCTTCAGGAGCCTTTCCTTGTTTCACCTCTGAAGTCGAAAAGAAAAACATCATATTTTGACTGAACGCCTGAATAATCAGGAAAGTGGCTATCATCACTCCTGATAAGAGGAGTGCAACTACGTAGAGTCGTTTTTTTCTAACTGGGCTCATATTCTTATCCTTTTTCAGAAGTTCGCATCGTTTGAGCTATGTAAATCATTCGCTTCTCGTAAGGCTTTTTGGTGATGCAGGATGGGGGCTATGATATTCCAAAGAATGATGGCCGCAGTAATGCCAAAAGAACTCCAGACATAAAAACCGTAGCCTCCCATATGCAGAAATTCATTCATTTGTTTTGCTCCATCGCTTGTTTATCAAAAATGAGTTTTTTCACCCAGCCGCTATTGATATCCTGTTCCACCAAATTAGCACGCATTTTCAGCATAAGTACCAACAGGTACAAAAACTTGAAGGCAGTTGCCATCAAAAGCAGGGGAATGAGCATGTCAATATGGATGCTCGGTTTATCAAACGCGGAGACGGTAGCAGCTTGATGTAAGGTATTCCACCACACCACCGAGTAATGAATAATCGGCAGGTTCACCACGCCAACCAAGGTCAAAATGCTCATAGCACGACCTGCGGTTTGTTTGTCCTCTATGGCGTTATACAGCGCGAAAACGCCTAGATAAATAAATAACAGAATCAATTCGGAAGTTAAGCGAGCATCCCAAACCCACCAAGCGCCCCA
This sequence comes from Piscirickettsiaceae bacterium, assembly GCA_021767305.1. The sequence continues at coordinate 742 of JAASTL010000088.1, forward strand.
CATCGGTTTACCCCATAAAGACCCGGTGAGTAGGGCAATGAGGGTAAAGCTGGCGCCAATCGGTACGCTGGAAATAATCATGATTTCCGCCATGCGCACGCGCCACACCAATGCCACCACGGCAGCAATTGCCATGGCTAAATAAACAAACATCGACATCCAAGCAGCAGGCACATGCACATAGATAATGCGGAAAGAGTCACCTTGTTGATAATCCGCCGGTGCCGTGACCAAGCCCATGTAGAGGCCAGGAATTAAAAAGGCGAGGAATAATAGCGTCAGCCAAGGAATCAGCTTGCCAGCCAGTGGGTAGAACCACAGTGGCGCACCTAAACGGTAGTACCATTTTAAAATAATGTTCATTGTGAAATACTCACTTTTAAAGCGGCGGCAACGGCCAAAGGTGCCAACGTTATACCTAATACAAACAGGCCACTCAGTATATAGAGTTGACCAGAGGCCGACCAGCCGTCTGCAGCAACATCAACGGCACTGGCGCCAAAAATCAACACCGGAATATAGAAAGGCATGACTAAAAGGGGGAGTAGTAAACTGCTTTTGTTGAGCCCGGTTGTTAGAGCAACCCCGATGGCACCAATAAAAATAAGCAGCGGCGTGCCTAATAGTAGTGAAAGCAGTAATACCCAGATCGCTTCTACAGGTAGATTAAAACTCAAGGCAAATAGCGGGGAGATGATTACCAGTGGAAAAGTTGTAGTAAGCCAGTGGGAAAGTAATCGTGCCCACGCAAAAGCAATCAATGAGTGTTCGCTCACTGCCCATTGTTCAAGAGTGCCATCTTCAAAATCTTCACGGAATAAATTGTCCAGTGACAACATGGTTGCCAGTAGCGCTGCAATCCACAACAATCCGGGGCCAATTTCACTGAGCAGACTTTCTGAGGCATTAATGCCGATTGGAAATAGCACCACGACTAAGCCAAAGAAGATAACAGCATTAAAAAGCTGACTACGGTTGCGGTTGGCAAGCAGCAAGTCACGTTTGATTAACATGAAAAAACTTTGCATTTTAAACTCGCTCGTCTTTAGGTTTACGGCCAATGGTTAGGCGAGTTGGGGTGTGGTTTGCAAGGTTTACGTCATGATGGCTTGTCATAATTATCATGCCGTTGTTATCAAGATGGGTTTGTGCCATCTCTTCAAATAATTGAATACCTGCTTTATCCAATGAAGCTTGAGGTTCATCTAAAATCCAGAGCTTGGTTTGTGCGACTAATAAAGAGGCTAGGCTGAGGCGGCGCTTCATGCCGGCAGAATAGGTTTTAACCAGTTTATTTTTGGCATTAGCAAGCCCAACTTGACGCAGCGCATCGGCTACAGATAGTTGACTACGCGGGTGGAGTTGCGCCAACATCTCTAAATTTTCACGCCCAGTTTGTTGGTGTTTGATAGGGTTTTGGTGGCCTAGCCAAGAGAGGTTGCTACGGAAATCGTTTATCTCACTGTTGATGTCATGATTATTCCAAAGAACTTGGCCAGCATCTGCGCGTTTTAAACCGGTGAGAAGTTTGAGTAAAGTGGTTTTTCCCGCGCCATTGTGGCCTTCAATTAACAACAGTTGTCCGCCTTCCAAATCAAATGAAAGGTCTTCAAACAGGGTTTTGTAGTTTCTAACGCAGGTTAGATTCTGGGCGGAAAAACGCATCTTAAAATTCAATGTAGCACAATATATTATGTGGATAACCTCCTATTAAAAACTGTTGCTTTACCTAAAAATGAACAGTGGTTATGAACAGAAATAATGGGTTATCGCTTATTTTTTAATGGCGAAAGTTTAGCAGAAAAAAAACAATGGGAGTTAAGACTGAATAGGGCGGAGCTAAGATAATTTTTATAGCTTATTAAGATGGCTTATTTAAGTAAATGCTAATTTGTGGACTGATAAACCGCCTGTTGGCGGATTATCTTGGTATTAGAAAGGAAGAATCTAGGCTTGTGCGTTGTGCTCGGCCTCTGCCATTAGATCGGCAATGCGTTTTTCTTGTTCGGCTTTACGAATCTTTTTATAGGCTTTGCGTACCGCTTTTTTTACCGTTTTTTCAACTAAGATATGTTCATCGGTAGACATATAAAAAGACATATCAATATCATAACGAATATAACGTGGTGGAATGCGGTTTAAGGCAATACAAGCCATGTCAGCCAGAATATCGGCATCGTCAAAAATATTGGCATAATGCTCATTGATCTCATTGATCACAAGTCTTTCATAATAATTATGCACGCTGTCCATTGGCATGACGCCCTCCGTTCGAACTGTTGTTCCTGGAATATACATTGTCTTGTTCCTTAACTCTTCTCGTTAATTGTAACTCAAGCTAATCAGTCGACATTATCCATTTGCAATGTTGCTAAATTGCCGATACCGAAACTATGATTAAAGTTAAAAATAAATTAAGCAATTGTAATGCCAGTAAAAATGCCTTAATCCGTAATGAACGGATACAAAAAAGGCGCTAAAAATTAGCGCCTTTGAGTTCGTCATTACTTTGATGTAGAGATTATTTTTCTCTAGCAATCGCTCTATGACCAATATCGGTGCGGTAATAGACTTTATCCCAAGAGATCATCTCAACACCTTGGTAAGCTCTGGCTTGAGCTTGAGTAACGTTTTCACCTAAAGCGGTTACACAAAGTACACGTCCACCAGCGGTTACCACCTCATTGTTGTCATTTTTGGCAGTACCCGCGTGGAATACTTTAAGGTCTGGACTATCAAATTTATCTAAACCTGAAATGACATCCCCCTTAGGGTAAGCGTCAGGATAACCACCTGCAGCCATGACAACGCCAAGAGCCGCACGGCTATCCCACTCTGTGATTTTACCCGCTAAGTCACCATCAATAGCGGCTAAGCATAAAGCAGGCAGGTCTGATTGCAGGCGCATCATAATCGGTTGCGTTTCTGGGTCACCAAAACGACAGTTGAATTCTAATACCTTAGGTGCGCCTGTACGATCAATCATGACACCGGCATAAAGGAAACCAGTGTATGGCAGACCATCTTTTGCCATACCTTCAATAGTAGGGTAGATCACTTCATTCATAATGCGGTCATGGATGTCACGCGTCACTACTGGAGCTGGAGTATAAGCACCCATGCCTCCGGTGTTCGGGCCGGTATCACCATTATCACGCGCTTTATGATCTTGCGAGGTTGCCATAGGTACGACGTTTTTGCCATCAGCCATTACGATAAAGCTAGCTTCTTCACCCACCAAGAACTCTTCGATAACCACACGTGAACCGGCATCACCAAACTTATTGCCGGCCAACATGTCATCAACCGCAGCTTTGGCTTCTTCCATGGTATCGGCAAGAATAACTCCTTTACCTGCTGCCAAACCGTCTGCTTTGATCACGATAGGCACGCCGACTTTCTCTAAATAAGCATGCGCTGGAGCAATCTCAGTAAAGACTTCATAAGCCGCGGTTGGAATATTGTGTTTGGCCAGGAAGTCTTTAGAGAAAGCTTTTGAGCCTTCCAATTGAGCGGCACCAGCTGTAGGGCCAAAACATTTTAGACCAGCAGCGGAAAATGCATCCACCACACCCAGTACAAGCGGAACTTCAGGGCCGACAATTGCTAAGCCGATATCGTTTTCTTGTGCAAATTTCACTAAGCCATCGATATCTTCAACTTTAATATCTACATTGGTTAGGTTTTCTTCAAGTTCAGTGCCGGCATTACCTGGGGCAACAAAAACTTTGTCGGCAAGAGGAGATTGCGCAGCTTTCCATGCTAAAGCATGTTCGCGACCGCCACTACCAATTACTAAAATATCCATTTTTATTCCTTTTGTGAACTGGTTGTCTTGCTTTCTAGAGCTCCTAACTCGGCGTTCAAAAATGGTCACTTATGGTTTATAAGCTCACATTTTTTGCCTTGATTTAGAACCTCTAGAAAACAAGCCAAGTCAGTTCTTAATTCATCTTTTGAATTACTAAACTTGTTTGTTAGGCGTTTAAAAATTTAATTTAACGCCCAAAAAGGAAGGAACGCTTTGCTTGAGGTCGAGTTGTTTTTACAAGCCGGAGCGGAACGTACGTTGAAGTACGTGAGCACCGGAAGTGCAAAAACACGAAGAGATCAAGTAAATAAGCCCTTCCGAAAATATCTAATTCCGGGGCGGAGTGTACATTAAGTACATGAGCACCGGAAGTTTATTGCTTAACGCCGAGATTAAGCAAATAAGCCATTTTAATGCTTAAAGTGGCGCATCCCTGTGAACACCATTGCAATCCCGTGTTCGTTCGCGGCATCGATTACTTCTTGATCACGCATAGAACCACCTGGCTGGATAATCGCTTTGATTCCAGCTTCTGCTGCCGCATCAATACCATCGCGGAATGGGAAGAAAGCATCCGAAGCCATCACTGATCCTGGTACTTCAAGACCTTCGTCGGCTGCTTTGATTCCAGCGATTTTAGCTGAGTAAACACGGCTCATCTGACCAGCACCCACACCAATGGTCATGCCGTTTTTGACATAGACAATCGCGTTAGATTTAACAAATTTACCTACTTTCCAAGCAAACATCAGATCTTGCATTTCTTGTTCGCTTGGCGCGCGCTCACTGACTACTTTTAAGTCTGCGGCATAAACCATACCTAAGTCACGGTCTTGCAACAGCAAGCCACCCGTAACACGCTTATAGTCGTAAGCGGCCTGCTGTTCACCCAATTCGCCACATTCAAGCAGACGCACGTTCTGTTTTGCCGCTACTGCCGCTTTGGCTTCTGCAGAAACAGATGGAGCGATAATCACTTCAACAAACTGACGGTCAATAATCGCTTGAGCTGTTTCCACATCTAACTCGGTGTTAAATGCGATAATGCCACCAAACGCTGACGTTGGATCAGTTTTGTATGCACGGTCATAAGC
>JAASTL010000089.1 GCA_021767305.1 Piscirickettsiaceae bacterium
GTCCCCCAAAAGGGATTCGTCAACTTCAACACCTGAAGAAACGTTATATCCACCGACACCAAAATCAATCCCGGACAGGCCAACGCCTAAGCTTGCCATAATAGGCGCTGGCGGAGGAACGTTAGACTGTTTTGGTTTAGGCTTAGGTTTAGGTTTTGGTTTGGGCTTCTCAGGTGTTTTAACGTTTTTTACCACCTCAAAACTTAGAGCTCTTTTGTCCTTTTCCTTTGGTGGTTCAGGCTTTAAGCTATGCAGATATAACATGGTGCCTATAATTAAACTTGAGCCAATTACCATGCCTAAAACGGCTTTAAACTTAATTGACCAAATTCGTTTAACATATAAAGACTGCATCCTAACCGCCCTCAGCCTCAGTAACGACTCCTACATCTTTAGCACCGGCCAACCTACATTGATCAACTACTTCAATTAGTTTGCTCGAAGGAACACTTTCATCTGTGACCACCAAGACAGAACTTTCTGTGGAGCTGCGCAACATATCCCTCAGTTTAGATTGAATCATCCAGACTCTTATAGGCTCATTATCCATATAGGTATCACCAGAATTATCAATGTAAACGCGAATGGCTTTTGTTGATGAGGGGGTGCTGCTTGTAGCCTGCGGACGGTTAATTTCAAGATCCATATCCTTTACAAAGGTTGCACTCACCATAAAGAATATTAAGAGAATAAAAACCATATCAATCAATGGCGAAATATCTATCGAATTATCTTCTTCTCTGCGTTTTCGATAACGAATCATTTATTTACTACCTTTTAAGTTTTTTACAGCAGCGTTGATTTAAAATTTGCAGCAATTCCCGGATTACTACTTAAAATATCGATCAATTGCTCCAGCTCTTGCTCGATTAAAGTTTGTCTGCGATTTATGTAACTATGTAAAAGTAATCCAGGAATGGAGATGCTCAAGCCAAATTGAGTAGTTACTAGTGCTTGAGATATCCCAGCTGCGATGCCTCCATCTTGGCTCATAAACGTCATATCCTGTAACGAGTCAAACGTTTCAATCATTCCAGAAACAGTCCCCAAAAGACCAAGCAAAGGAGCAATAACTAATAAAACAGTTATTACCCCCTTGTACTTTCTCATTGTTGTTCGATACTCCCAAAAAGTGACATTAAGGTTCGCTCTTACATCCTGAGGGAATCGATTCGCTGTCATTAAACCTCTCAAAACTGCATCATCCATGATTGTTTTCACGGTTTTATCCGGGTCTTCTAATCGTTTTTCAATTTTACGACGTGGATTATTTTTATTCGTCTGCACAACAAAAAGCCTATAAGTCAGCGTGTACCAAAGAATAACCGTTATAAGAAACAGTGGTGGCATGACATAACCACCCAATCCCATCAACTCAAAAAATTGATCCGAAAGATACATAAGATCCCAGTTCATGCTTTAACCCTCATGATTGAGATTTATGATTGTGATACTGGTTAACAATATGAAGTGCTGATTTTTCAAGGTTGTCTTTAATCTTATTCGACCAAACACTTAGCATTGTTCCAATGACTAAGACGGGGATCGCAACAATCAACCCCAACTCTGTCGTAACAAGTGCAATAGAAATACCACCGGACAGTAATTTTGGATCCCCTGTTCCAAACTCTGTAATGATGTCAAATGTTTCAATCATTCCAGTCACAGTTCCTAACAAACCTAACAAAGGTGAGATTGCAGCTATAATCATTATCTGAGCTTGAAAGCGATCCAATGACGTATGCTCATGCAGTATCGCTTCCGAAATGGCATCTTCAACATGCTCTCTATCACGAGTAATATTGCTAAGGGTTGATTGAACAACGCGCTTAATAGAACCTTTACATTGCTGGCTTAGTTCTTTTGCTCTTTCCAAGTCACTTTTAGCAACAGATTCGGAAATATCATTCATAGCCTTTCTACTACTATTTCCTAAACCGACTAAGAAAAGCGCTTTTAAGCTGGCTAACAGAATTGCAACACCACCCAAAACGACAATCACCCAGGCAACAATGCCACCACTGGCAATGACTTCAATTAATTCTTTATCCTCTACACTTTTAACTTCTTTTATTGGTGAGTCATAGATAAATAAATCTAAATTTGCAGGAACAACGCCTTGAGCTAGCGATTGAATTTTTTCTGTACTAGTCGTTTGCCATAACTTGAATGCACCACCACCAGCTGGAGCTAAGGGCCCAGACCCTTCATCACTCAGTCCAAAGCGAGCCACGCCACCAAAATAGATCACTTGACCGCTCACTTCGGTACCGTCCATTAGATAGTACTTACCTTCTTCTGCTCTAAGCTTTGTATTTTCACTTAGTAGTTCCAAACTTTTGGATACGACACCATCAATAGTCTCTTCTTTTTGGTTAGTATTGGGATACAAAGTTACATTAGCCTGATCAAGTGTTGCAGAAAAAACATTTGCATTGGTTTCTTTAGCAATTGACTCTTTGTCGACCGTTAAGATCATTTCGTTTATACGTTGAATTTCGAGTTCTTTTTGAAAAGACTTTTCTTTTAAACCACCTATTTCTAACTTTAACTCGCTTACTGAACGGTCATTTTCCGATTTAAGGGTTTTAAGTCGATTCTCGAGACTTTTTTTCTCTTTCAATAAAAAGGTGTACTCTTTATAAAATGCTTTCTCTAATTCATGCTTTTCATCTGCCAATGCAGATAAAGGAAAAAATAAAAAAACAATAAAGAAAATCAATAAGAGTTTAGGGTCGCAGTTCATTTTGTTGATAAGGTGCATGATAATTTCTCTATTTATTTGGGCTCATTGGTAGGGTGAATAGACCGGTTCTAACTTGTTTTCCAAGAGAATCAAACAATTCAGAAATTTGTTTTTTGTCTTCATCATTTTCAGAAATTTCAAATACCCAGTTATTATTAGTACGAACTAATTGACCATGCTCCCCCTCAGGAGTAGAAAAATAAATATTCATCATCCCTAGTCGAACAATATCTACTAATTTTTTTTCATCCTCACCTTCAATCGCAATAGTTTGCTTATAAAGACCTGTTTCTTTGGTTAAACGTATTTCATCTTCAATCAGGGCCCATAGCTTGTTAAAGCCTCTTTGAGTCGAAATTAAATTCTGATTAACTTGGTCTTTTAAATCCTTTAGATCAGCAATTCTTTGAGACTTTTTAAACGGTATAGATGTGTTGATATATTCATAAACCTGATCAACTTGTTGCATAAATAAAGGTTTTAATTCCTCAGAAGAACTACCTTTTTTAGCATTTTCAGCAATTTTTTTATCGAGTTGAACTTGTAGTTTTTGAAGTGACTTACTATTTCTATCCAATTCAGCTTGGATATCATTTTTTTGAGTCCACAAATAATTCATCTCTTGCTTGTGTTCATCCTTGGCAAAATTAATCTCATTATTAAGCTGCTCAACCTCACTTCGCAATTCGATTAATTTATTAGATAAATTTTCAATACTTTCGTCTGCCGCAAATACATTGCCTGCATTTATAAGTACAGATATCACAAACAAATGTACTACTCGACTGCGTATCATCTTTAACCCTCTTATCTAAAATGTAATAACCCGTTGTAACTCACTACTTCAGGAAATAATGAGTTAGGGTTTAACAAAAATTTTTTGTTAACTTATAGGCCTGCAGCGTTTGCATACAGGCAATTTTTAAAGACCCATTAATCCAAACGTTTTAACTGTTTTTCAATCATGCGTTTAGGTAAAGGGATATAACCATCCTTCAAAACGATTTCTTGACCGTTTTTAGAGAGAATCATTTTCATAAACTCTTTTACAACAGGCTCAACACCTCGCCCTGGTTCATTATTGACATATATATAGAGAGAACGGGTTAGCGGATATTTTCCTGTTAAAACATTACGCACTGTTGGCGGGATATAGCGTCGTTTAGAACGTTTGCTAATAGGAAGAGCTTTTACACCGGCTGATTTATAACCTATACCTGAATAACCAATTGCATTAAGAGATGAGGCAACTGATTGAACAACTGACGAAGACCCCGGTTGCTCATTCACGGATGACTTATAATCACCTTTGCATAAGGCGACTGTTTTAAAATAACCATAAGTTCCTGAAACTGAATTACGCCCATAGAGTTGAAGGGTTTTATCTTTCAACTGACCTTTAACGCCTAAGTCTCCCCAGCGCTTGATATCGTCTTTTTCACCACACTTTCGAGTGGATGAAAATATGGCATCTACTTGCGGAATGGTAAGACCTTTTAAAGGGTTATCCTTATGAACATAGACTGTTAAAGCATCTAAAGCGACAGTGATACGAGTCGGTTTATAGCCAAACCTGCGTTCAAACATAGCACTTTCTTTTGGCTTCATTTGGCGAGACATAGGCCCCAGATTTGAAGCACTTTCAGTCAATGCCGGAGGCGCTGTAGAAGAACCCGCCGCTTGAACTTGAATAGTGACATTTGGATAAATACGTTTAAACTCTTCTGTCCACAGAGCCATTAAACCTGCAAGCGTATCAGAGCCTACAGAGTTTAATTTTCCTGAGATGCCTTCAACGTTTTGATATTCAGGTATGCCAGAATCTACTTGAGCAGAATCTGCAATCGCAACTTTAGAAAAGGCTGCAATAATAGAAAACAATATAATTTTTTTGAACTTCATCATTAATCCTAGAGTTTTTTTACAAAAAAGCCTCGCAATAGCGAGGCTCCTAAAGTTTTTTGAAATCTAGTAATTAATCACCAAAATCTACATTGTTTGCTTCTTGGTCAACTTTCCATTGAGCAAGAGCGGCGTCAGCAGCAGCTTCATCTAGAATGTTAGCAGGATGGTCAACTTCGTCTTTTTCCATAGAAATCTTAACGGTTTTTGAGTTGTTAGAGAATTCAGAATTAGAGAAAGTTAGACGGTTATAAGTTCCAGCCCAGTTGGTTGCACCTGTATTAGCATCTGTCACTGTTCCATCTTCAAGTGTTCCACGATCGCGAATTTCGATACCAGAGTCTGATACAAAACCAGACACATTGAAGTTATCAAACGTACCTGAAACTGCGCGACGTAAAACTAAACCGGTATCAGAAACCTCATTACCAACAATTGTGAAGTTACTTAAATTCATAACTGTAGTCTGGCTTGATTCACCTTTAGCAGGATCAAGGTATTTAGAACCAGAAGCGTCTTTAGGGTCATAGCCATCTGCTTCAATACCACGACTCTCACCTGGACCACCTGCTGAGAAAGTTTCAGACATGTAGATGTAGACATTGTTTGCAGAGCCTTTCCAACCGTTATCGGCATCAAACGCATCATCACCAATATCAGAAAGAACAAGATGGTCAACATTTGCTGCACCACCAAAGAACTCAATACCATCGTCTTGGGTTTGGTCTAACTGGATGTAGCTAATAGATGTTTCAGAGCCAACACCTTGAAGTGTCAAGGCATTCAACTCATTACCATTACCATCAATGTCATTACCAGCTCCAGTCACTACTACATACTTCATAGTCCCAGAGTTGTCAGCGTTATCATTTCCAGCGTAGTATTCAACGCCACCTTCACCCTGAACGTTGTCACCTTTAAAGTCAACACCGTTACCCTGAAGAACAATCCCCCCCCAAGATTGACGTTCTTCAACAC